>JARXAU010000112.1 GCA_029865675.1 Rhodoferax sp. | reverse complement strand
GTAGATTTGCGCCCAATTCAGGGGACCCAATGCATCGCGGTAAAAAATGCATACGTTAGCAGCACATAGCGGATAAATTTGCCGATCAGCATATAGCCCACGCAGGGCCAAAATGGCATTTTCAGCCAGCCTGCCACCGAGCATAAAGGGTCACCCACCAAAGGGAGCCAGCCCAACAAGCAGGCCTTGGGACCCAGCTTATTCAGCCAGGTCAAGGCCCGGTTGTGGGCCGAGTTGGGCTTTCCAAGTGGCGCGAGTTTGCTCGCGCCGTAACCTATCCACCAGTCCGCTGCCCCGCCCAATGTGTTGCCCACGGTGGCGACGCAAATCACCGACCAATACTGGGCAGGATTGAGCTTGATCAGCCCCAGTACCGCGGGTTCCGAGCCCAGTGGAAGCAAGGTTGCCGAAAGAAAGGAAACGACGAATATCGTCACCAAGCCGTACTCCGGCAAAGCGAGCAACTCGAGAATAGAGTGGACAAACGATTCCATGGCTCGGTCAGTATAGGCAGCTCTGCTATCAGCCCCCTCGGGCGGCTCAAGCAAGCTTGTTGCGAGCAGCATGTCTGACTGCTGCCCCCTCCTGCTTAAATTTGAGGCAGGTAGAATCGTCTTCCCTACTCCGCTTGGGCCGACTTCTGCCCGCCAATCCTCTCCCCTTCGCTCATGTTTATCGGCCCATTTGCCTTGGCAAACTCTCTTTTCGTCGCGCCCATGGCGGGGGTAACGGACCGTCCTTTTCGGCAGTTGTGCAAACGCTTGGGTGCGGGTTATGCGGTCAGTGAAATGGTTACCTCGCGCCGCGATTTGTGGGACACGCTTAAGACCTCACGCCGCGCCAACCATGACGGCGAGCCGGGGCCGATTGCGGTGCAAATTGCCGGTACCGATGCCGCCATGATGGCCGATGCGGCGCGTTACAACGTGGACCGCGGTGCACAAATCATCGATATCAATATGGGCTGCCCGGCCAAAAAAGTGTGCAACCAATGGGCTGGGTCGGCCCTGATGCAAGACGAGGCGCTCGCCTTGTCCATCATCGATGCCGTGGTGCAAGCCTGCTCACCGTCTGGCGTGCCGGTAACGCTGAAAATGCGCACCGGCTGGTGCCAGAGCCACAAAAACGCGCTCTCCATCGCCCTGGCCGCGCAAGATGCGGGCGTGCAAATGGTCACCGTGCACGGTCGCACCCGTGAGCAGGGCTACAAGGGCGCGGCCGAATACGACACGGTTGCCGCAGTCAAAGCCGCACTGCATATTCCCGTGGTGGCCAACGGCGACATCAGCAGCCCTGAGAAAGCGCTTGAGGTGCTTACACGGACCGGTGCAGACGCCATCATGATTGGACGTGCCGCCCAGGGCCAGCCCTGGATTTTCCGTGAAATCGCCCACTTTTTGGCCACTGGCGAGCACCTGGCGCCGCCGCTGCTCAGCGAAGTCAAGCGCCTGCTCATCGAACACCTGCACGACCATTACAGCCTCTACGGCGAATTCAGCGGCGTGCGCACGGCGCGCAAACACATTGGCTGGTATGTGCGCGAACTGCCCGGTGGGGAAGCGTTTCGCAACAGCATGAACGCGCTGGAAGACAGCGCCAGCCAAGTCGCCGCCGTGGCCGCATATTTAGACCGATTGAGCGAGCGCATGGACCGCATTCCGGCGCGCACCCGAGACGCCGACGCTGTGCAAACCACCGTGACACCCTCTGTTTCCATCACTCCAACCCCAGACCGCACGGAAGTGGCGCTATGAGCAAACAACAACTCGACGAATGCGTGCGCGCCAGCCTAGAAGCCTATTTGCGTGACCTGGACGGCCTGGAGCCCCACGGCATGCACGAGATGCTGGTGCGTGCGGTCGAAAAGCCGCTGTTGGAGTTGGTGATGGTGGCCGCCGCCAACAACCAGTCCAAAGCCGCCCAATGGCTGGGCCTGAACCGCAACACCCTGCGTAAAAAACTTTTGGAACACCAGCTTTTATGAATGCATTGATTTCTGTCTCGGACAAAACCGGCGTCCTCGAACTCGCCCAAGCCTTCCACGGCTTGGGCATTGCCCTGTTGTCCACCGGCGGCACTGCCAAACTGCTGGCTGAACACGGTCTGCCGGTGACCGAGGTGGCGCAGATGACGGGATTTCCAGAAATGCTGGACGGCCGCGTCAAAACCCTGCACCCCCGCGTACACGGTGGCCTGCTGGCCCGCCGCGATGTGCCCGCCCACATGGCCGCGCTGGCCGACCACGGCATTGACACCATCGACTTTCTGGTGGTCAACCTGTACCCGTTCGAAGCCACGGTGGCCAAACCCGGCTGCACGCTCGAAGAAGCGATAGAGAACATCGACATCGGCGGCCCGGCCATGGTGCGCAGCGCCGCCAAAAACTGGAAAGACGTGGCCGTGTTGACCGACGCCTCGCAATACGCCCCGGTTCTGGCCGAGCTGCAAAGCACCGTCGCCGTGAGCGACAAGACCAAGTTCGCCCTGTCCGTGGCCGCCTTCAACCGCATCAGCCAGTACGACGGCGCGATCAGCGACTACTTGTCCAGTATTCAAAGCGACGGCAGCATCGCCGCGTTTCCAGCCCAGTCCAACGGGCGATTTGTCAAGGTACAAGACCTGCGCTATGGCGAAAACCCGCACCAAAGCGCCGCGTTTTACCGCGACCTGCACCCCGCAGCGGGCTCGCTGGTCACAGCCCAGCAGTTGCAAGGCAAGGAATTGAGCTTTAACAACATTGCCGACGCCGACGCCGCTTGGGAATGCGTCAAAAGCTTTGAAACACCGGCCTGCGTGATCGTCAAGCACGCCAACCCTTGCGGCGTGGCAGTGGCCACGGACGCGCTATCGGCGTATTCCAAGGCTTTTTCCACCGACCCCACCTCGGCCTTTGGCGGCATCATTGCCTTTAACTGTCCGGTCGATGAGGCGGCGGCCTTGCAAATTTCCAAGCAGTTTGTCGAGGTGCTGATGGCCCCGGCCTTCACCCCGGCGGCGCTGGCCATTTTTCAGGTCAAGGCCAATGTGCGGGTGCTGCAGATCGCTTTGCCGCGCGCGCTTGGGCAGGCTGCGGGCGCAAGCGCCTGGGAGCAGGGCCGCAACGCCACGGACATCAAGCGCGTCGGCTCGGGTCTCTTGATCCAGACCGCTGACAACCACACCCTCGGTTTGGCCGACCTCAAAGTCGTCTCCACCGTGCAGCCCACGGCCGCGCAGCTACAAGACCTGCTGTTTGCCTGGACGGTCGCCAAGTACGTCAAATCCAACGCGATTGTGTTTTGCCAAAACGGCATGACCATGGGCGTGGGCGCAGGCCAAATGAGCCGCCTGGACTCTGCCCGCATTGCCAGCATCAAGGCCGAACACGCTGGGCTGTCTCTGGCAGGCACTGTAGTAGCCAGCGACGCCTTCTTTCCCTTTCGCGACGGCCTGGACGTGGTGGTGGACGCCGGCGCGAGCTGCATCATCCAGCCCGGCGGCAGCATGCGCGACGACGAAGTGGTAGCCGCCGCCAACGAGCGCGGCGTGGCCATGGTTTACACCGGGGTGCGCCACTTCCGGCATTGAACCTTCTTGAAAAATGGGGGTGAAGAAATGGGGGTCAGATTCCAATTTACAAGGTAAATTGGAATCTGACCCCCATTTCTTTACCGCAAGGCTGACGTATCAGTTCACCATCACCAGCTTGCCAATCACCCCCCGCGAACCCATGTGGGCGTAAGCGGCTTTCAGATCAGCCATGGGCATGGTGCGGTCGATGACGGGTTTGATCTTTCCTTGGCCGTACCACTGGGCCAGCTCTGCCATAGCCGCAGCACTGGCTTTGGGTTCGCGCTTGGCAAAGTCGCCCCAGAACACGCCCACAATGGATGCACCTTTGAGCAACGCCAGGTTGAAGGGCAGGGCCGGAATGGGGCCTGCGGCAAAACCCACCACCAGGTAGCGCCCGCGCCAAGCAATGGAGCGAAAGGCCGGTTCGGCAAAGTCGCCGCCCACCGGGTCGTAAATCACGTCCGGGCCTTTGCCCTTGGTGAGTGTTTTGAGGGCGTCGCGCAGGTTCTCGGTGCTGTAGTTGATGGTGGCGTCCGCGCCAATGGATGTGCACAAAGCACATTTCTCATCAGTGGAGGCGGCTGCAATCACGTGCGCGCCTGCGGCCTTGGCAATCTGGATGGCCGAAGTGCCCACGCCCCCCGCCGCACCGAGCACCAACACGGTTTCTCCGGCCTTGAGCGCCGCGCGGTCGATCAGCGCATGGTGTGAGGTGGCGTAAATCATGATGAAGGCCGCAGCGTCCACCATAGCAAATCCCGGCGGCAGCGGCATGCACAGCGCCGCAGGCGCAATGGTGTGGCTGCCAAAGCCGCCCGTGCCGCTCAGGCAGGCCACGGCTTGGCCGACTTGAAGGTGGGTGACGCCTTCTCCCACCGCCTGCACGATGCCCGCGTACTCCGAGCCCGGCACAAAGGGCAGGGCGGGTTTCGTCTGGTACTTGTTTTGCACGATCAGCAGGTCAGGAAAATTCAGGCTGGCGGCCTTGATTTCGATCAGCACTTCGCCTGCTTTGGGCGCGGGGGTGGGTAGTTCGGTCCAGGTCAGGGCGTCCACGCCCACGGGGTTTTCACATAGCCAAGCGTGCATACAAAGTCTCCAGTAAATGGAGTCATCATAGGCGGCGGCGCAGCCTGAAGCCGCTGGTAGTCTGTCCCTAGCGTGACGCCGCCTACAATGAACTTTCACTCTAATTTCCTATGAAAATCCTGATTTCCAACGACGACGGCTACCAGGCGCCCGGACTACTGGCCTTGTTCAACGCGCTCAAAGAGGTGGCAGATGTAGAGGTCATCGCACCCGAGCACAACAACAGCGCCAAGTCCAACGCCCTCACCCTGAACGCCCCTTTGTACGTGCACCACGGTGCCAACGGGTTTCGTTACGTTAATGGAACGCCCGCCGACTGCGTACACATTGCTTTGTCAGGAGTACTCGGTTACAGGCCAGATTTGGTGGTCTCCGGTATCAATAATGGTGCCAACATGGGCGATGACACCATTTATTCAGGCACCGTGGGCGCGGCAATGGAGGGATATTTGTTCGGCATTCCGGCTATCGCCTTCTCGCAAGTCCACAAAGACTGGGCAGAGATTGAGTCCGCCTCCCGCAAAGCGCGTGAGCTGGTTCTTTCCATCGCCAAGCACCACATGCTGGGTGGAGCGCCCTGGTTACTCAATGTCAACATTCCTAATTTGCCCTACGCACAAATAGGGCCTGCCAAACTATGCCGCTTGGGCAAGCGCCACGCTGCCGAGCCGGTGATCCAGCAGGTGAGCCCCCGGGGTGAAACGATGTATTGGATTGGTGCTGCCGGCCCGGTCAAAGATGACGCCCCAGGCACTGACTTTCACGCCACGACCTTGGGCTACATGTCCATCACCCCCTTGAAGATCGATTTGACTGACCACATGAGTCTGGGAGAGTGGTCCAAAAATGTGGCGCTTTTTGCCCAAGCGACCGATTTTGATTTGGCATGAAGCAACGCCCTTCGTTTCCTGCGCGAATGGATGTAGGCGCAAGGCCTGCCAGTGCGAAGCACGCAACGGGGGACAACATTCCCCAAGGCCTTGGAATGGATTCGAGCGCGGTGCGCCAGCGAATGGTGCAAAAACTAGCGGCGCAGGGCTTGAGTGACCCGCGCGTGCTGGAAGCGATGCGCCGCGTCGAGCGCCATCGGTTTGTTGATAGTGCGCTTGTCAACCAAGCCTACGAAGACACCAGTTTGCCCATTGGACTAGGACAAACCATTTCCAAGCCTGGCGTGGTGTCGCGCATGCTGGAACTGCTTTGCAAAGGCACGGTGGGTAAATTGGGGAGGGTGCTGGAGATTGGTACCGGTTGCGGTTATCAGGCAGCGGTTTTGAGTGAGCTCGCCAGCGAGGTCTACACGATCGAGCGCTTGCGCGGCCTGCATGACAGGGCGCGAGACAACTTACGCTATTTGCGCTTACCCCACGTTCATTTATTGCTGGGCGACGGCATGCTCGGCTATTTGGCAGGCGCGCCTTACGCTGCCATCGTGGCAGCGGCTGGGGGTGAAGCGATTCCCAGCGAATGGACAGACCAACTGGCGGCAGGCGGGCGCTTGGTGGCGCCGGTTGCCCAGCGTGCGGGGTCGGTAGGCAGGGGGGCAGTGCCGGCCTTGGGAGTGCCGGTTCAAGCCTTGGTAATCGTCGACAAGACCCCTACAGGCCTTCGCCAAACGGTCCTGGAGGCCGTTCATTTTGTGCCCCTAAAATCGGGCCTAGCCTAGAAAACACGATTGGGGATGGACGCGATGGCAAAAAGAATGCTGCGGTGCGCTTATTGGGTGGCAACCTTGAGCCTTTTGGCCTTGGCAGGCTGCAGCTCAAAAACCGGGCTTCGTGCGCCGGTAGAGGATCGGGGTCGACCCGTGCCGCTTGCCAATGTCCCCGCGGGGCAGCCACCGGATTCAGCACCGCCGGTCTCGGTTTCCCCCCCGACGCCAACGGACCCTAACGCTGGAAAACCAGGTTATTACACGGTAAGGCAGGGCGACACCTTGACCCGTATCGGCTTGGAATCGGGACAAAGTTACCGGGACTTGGCACGGTGGAACGGCCTGGAAAATCCCAATCGCATCGAGGTGGGTCAAGTTTTACGTGTTGCCCCGCCCGACGAGCCCGTGGTGACCAAGCCAGCTCCAACAGCCCAAGTGAACCCGGCGCCACTACCCGCGGCGGGCGCAGCCTCCTCACCAGGACCGGCCAAAACAAGCTCAAGCCCGGCAATAACTTCAGTTTCCCCGGCTGCGGTAGTGGAAGATGAAATCAGTTTCTCTTGGCCATCCAAAGGCGAGCTTTTGTACGGATTCGATGAATCCAAGAATCGCAAGGGGGTGGACATTGGCGGAGCCAGCGGTGATGCAGTGTTGGCGGCAGCCGACGGCAAAGTGGTTTACGCGGATTCGGGACTTCGCGGCTACGGCAAGCTGATCATCCTCAAACACAACAGTTTGTATTTAACGGCTTATGCCCACAACCAAACCCTTTTGGTTAAAGAAGACCAGATGGTTAAGAAGGGCCAAAAAATCGCCGAGATGGGCAGCACCGATGCAGACCGCGTAAAGCTGCATTTTGAGGTACGCAAGCAAGGCAAGCCCGTGGATCCGGCCAAGTACTTGCCCGCGCGCTGACCTGAGACAATGGGGCGATGCACGACGCCCCCTCTGTTGTTCCCGCTGCCGCCTTGCCCGAAGGTTGGCTGGCCGTCAAATCCCTCGACCTTGAAGCCCAGGGCGTTGCTCACCGCAGCGACGGCAAAGTAGTTTTCATCGATGGTGCGCTGCCCTTTGAGGTGGTTAGCGCCCACATTCACCGCAGCAAAAGCAGTTTCGAAAAAGGTACGTTGACCGAAATTCATGTCGAGTCATCGCAACGGGTGCATCCCGCGTGCTCGCATTTTGGATTGCAGCACAACGCTTGTGGCGGTTGCAAGATGCAACACTTGCATGCCAGTGCCCAGGTCGCAGTGAAGCAGCGCGTGTTGGAAGACAACTTGTGGCACATCGGCAAGGTCAAACCTGAAAACGTGTTGCGCCCGATTGAGGGGCCAAGCTGGGGTTACCGCTACCGGGCACGCTTGTCGGTGCGCTTTGTCCGAAAGAAGGGCGAGGTCTTGATTGGTTTTCATGAGCGCAAAAGCCATTTTGTCGCTGACATCAAGGCATGTCTCGTGTTGGCGCCGCACGTCAGTGCCATGCTGCTGCCGCTGCGCGCCTTGGTGGCGTCGATGGAGGCGGTGGAGCAGTTGCCACAAATTGAGCTTGCCGTTGGCGACATGACCGATGCGGGCGCAGCGGGCGGAACGCGTGATGTCACTGCGTTGGTTCTGCGTCACCTGGTTCCTTTGGTGGATGGCGATTTGGCGAAATTGCGCAGTTTTGCGGCACGGCATCCAGGCGTGCAGTGGTGGCTGCAGTCCAAGGGGCCAGACACCATTGTGCGGCTGGATGAACTTACCGGTCACGTCACCGGCGAATTGGCCTACCACTTGCCGCAATATGGCATTACGATGCCCTTTCGGCCTACCGACTTCACCCAAGTCAATCCCCACATCAACCGGGTGCTCGTGTCGCGAGCCCTGGCCCTGCTAAAAGTCCAGAAAGCCGATCGGGTGATTGACTGGTTTTGCGGGCTGGGTAACTTCACTTTGCCACTGGCGACCCTGGCGCGCGAGGTGCTCGGTGTCGAGGGCTCGGAATCGCTGGTGGCCCGCTCGCGCGAAAACCTGGTTCGTAACTCGTTACCAAGAGGCGGGCCACACTTGGCACCGACTGCGTTTGCAGCGCGCGATCTCTTTGAGATGACTCCGGCATTACTGGTAGCCGACGGTCGGGCGGACAAGTGGTTGATTGACCCGCCGCGCGAAGGGGCGTTCGCTTTGGTGCAGGCATTGGCCGAATTGCAGTCCACAGAAAGCTTGCGGGGAGATTGGACGCCGCCACAGCGCATTGTCTATGTCAGCTGCAATCCCGCCACCCTGGCGCGCGATGCGGGGGTGTTGGTAACGCAGGCCGGCTACCGTTGTACCGCTGCAGGTGTGGTTAACATGTTTCCCCACACGGCGCACGTGGAGAGCATTGCGGTTTTCGAGAAAGAAGCATCCTCAGCGCAGTGACCAAGCATCAGGCAGAAAAAAGGCCCGAAGGCCTTTTTTCGGATTGCAGGTGCGAGCTTAATCCCGCTCGCCACCAAAAATTCCCAACAGGGCCAGAAGGCTTTGGAACACATTGAAAATGTCAAGATACAAGGCCAGCGTGGCTGAAACATAGTTGGTTTCGCCGCCGTCAACGATTCTCTTCAGGTCATACAACATGTAGGCGCTGAAAATGCCGATAGCCGCCATCGACATTACCACCATGCCGGTGGACGAGCCGACGAAAACATTAACGATGCCGCCAACTAAGAGCACGATGGTTCCCACAAACAGCCATTGGCCCATCCCGGAGAGGTCTCGCTTGATGACGGACGCGGCGCTGGCCATTAGAAAAAACACGCCAGCAGTGCCGCCAAACGCCGTCATGATCAGTTCGGGGCCGTTTTTGAAACCCAGCGTTGACTCAATAAGGCGGGAAAGCACCAAACCCATGAAAAAAGTGAAACCCAGCAGCACCGGCACACCAATCCCTGAGTTTTTAGTGCGCTCGATGGCATAAACAAAGCCGAAAGCGCCTGCGAAAAACAGCACCAAGCCCAAGCCACCGGTAAACATCTTGCCAATGCCAAACTCCACACCCATCCAAGCACCCAGCACCGTTGGCACCATGCTCAGCGCCAGCAGCCAATACGTGTTGCGCAAGACTTTGTTGCGCTCCTGCGCGGAAATGGCGTAGCCAAAGGTGCGGCTGCGATCTGCTAATTGTTCATTCATGCTCAATCTCCTTGAAAACCTGAACATCAGGTAAGAACATTTTAGACTTTTGCGCGGTGGCCAACCCGAGTCACCTTGGCTTTTAGCCCGAACTTTCGAAGGGTTGCTGCACTAAGACATCGAATCCGGTGTTATTGAAGAGCGGGTATGCTCAGTTCTCCCTCATATCAACCTTGACATTTCCATGAAAAACAAAGCCATTCTTGAACTTGCTGACATCAAATTGATCGCTGCGGCCGCAGAGGCCGAGGCACTTGCCCATGGATGGGCGGTAAGCATTGCCGTTGTTGATGATGGTGGAAATATGCTGTGGTTGCAACGTTTAGATGGTGCCGCCCCTATTTCTGCCCTGATTGCACCTGCCAAGGCGCGAACTTCAGCCATTGGGCGGCGCGAAACCAAAATTTACGAGGACATCATCAACGGTGGGCGGTTCTCTTTCTTGAGCGCGCCCACATTGGACGGCATGCTGGAAGGTGGTGTGCCGATCATGAAGGACGGCCAATGCCTCGGTGCCGTGGGGGTAAGCGGCGTGAAGTCTAGCGAAGACGCCCAAATCGCGCGCGCTGGACTGGCCGCAATTGGCCTTTAATCTGCAGCCTGCTTGGGCCGCGATTCTTTGCTGCTATGCCATAAACCCTAGTAGGTCAAACGATCGGGGTGAAGTTCCTGCAGTATCGTCGTTGCAATCTCTTCGATGGACTTGGTGGTGGTAGACAGCCAGCGTATACCGGCGCGACGCATCATGCTCTCGCCCTCGCTGACTTCCATCTTGCAATTTTCAAGAGACGCGTACTTGGAGTCGGGGCGGCGTTCGTTTCGGATCTCGCACAGCCGTTCGGGGTGAATCGTCAGTCCAAAGATTTTTTTCTTGTGCGGTAAAAGCGCTGTCGGAAGTTGGCGACGTGCAAAGTCCTCCGGGATCAGTGGGTAGTTCGACGCTTTCAAACTGTACTGCATAGCAAGGTACAGCGACGTAGGCGTCTTGCCGCTACGGCTCACGCCCACCAAGATCACGTCCGAATGTTCCAAGTCGCGGTTGCTCTGTCCATCGTCGTGCGCCAGAGAAAAGTTAATCGCTTCGATCCGGTCGTGGTATTCCTTGCTTTTGCTGACGTCGCTGAAGCGGCCGATGCGGTGGTTGGACTTTAGATTGAGTTCCTGCTCTAAGGGATGCACAAACATGCCAAACATGTCCAGTAGCAAGCCCTGGCAACCTTCTTGAATCACCCTCAGCACCTCCATATTCACCAGCGTGGTGAACACAATAGGCTTAGCTCCGTCAACGACCCACGCATGGTTAACTTGGCGGACTACCTGGTGTGCCTTGTCCACCGTGTCCACAAATGGCAGTCGAACGTGGTGCGCTTTGGTCTCGAACTGGGCCAAGATGGCGTTGCCAAATGTCTCGGCGGTAATGCCAGTGCCGTCCGATACAAAAAACACGCTGCGTTGGGACATAAGTTTGTAAGCGCTTTTAAAGTGGTTCTTGGGTTCAGCAGCACCAATACTTGCGCACCCAGCGGTCTCGATTGTGGGCCAACTTTCGCCTATCTTTTATCCTGAGTCCGCGCCGGTAGCTGCCAGACCTACAATTCAGCGCAAAGACCGGCCAGGCTCTGCACGACAAGCCTCCACAGCAATAAGTCCAACGGTTTGTCATTTCTGCACCCTTTTCTCCACCACCAATCCCGCGCCTGCGCAAACGCCCACGAACACGCACACGCCTCAGCGGCGACCGATTTTTAACTTTGGAGTTGTCTATGTCTGAATTTTTTGATGAAGCGGACTGGGTGGTGCCGTTTGAGCACCTTCGCATGACGGATGTAGAGGCCGTTGGTGGCAAGAACGCCAGTTTGGGCGAGATGATTTCCCAACTGCCCCAGGGCGTGAAAGTACCAACGGGCTTTGCAACTACCGCGCATGCGTTCCGTGAGTTTTTGGCTTACCAAGACCTCGCTGGGCGAATCAACACGCGTTTGAGTGCGCTGGATGTGGAAGACGTCCGCGCCTTGGCGGCTGCAGGAGCGGAAATTCGATCCATGGTGGAAGTTCAGCCTTTCCCTGCGGATTTAGAAGATGCCATTCGCGCAGCCTTTCAAGTTCTGAGCGGCGGTGCGCCCGCCGCATCGTTCGCCGTTCGGTCGTCTGCCACAGCCGAAGATCTGCCAGATGCTTCATTTGCGGGCCAGCAGGAGACGTTTTTGAACGTGGTCGGCATTGAGGATGTTTTGCACAAAATCCGAGAGGTGTTTGCCTCGCTGTACAACGACCGCGCGATCAGCTACCGCGTCCACAAGGGCTTTGCTCATGAACACGTGGCTCTCAGCGCCGGCATACAACGCATGGTACGTTCGGACTTGGGGGCGGCGGGCGTGATGTTCACGCTCGACACCGAGTCTGGCTTTTCCGATGTGGTGTTCATTACCTCCAGTTATGGTCTGGGCGAGACGGTGGTGCAAGGTGCCGTCAATCCCGACGAGTTTTATGTCCATAAGCCCATGCTGCGTGCGGGCAAGCGCGCCATCATTCGCCGCAACCTGGGCTCGAAGCTGCTGCAAATGGAGTTCACCAGCTCGCAAGAACAAGCCGCAGGCGCCAAACTCGTCAAAACCACCGATGTGCCAACAGAATTGCGCAATCGATACTCACTGACCGACGCTGATGTGGAGCAATTGGCCCGGTATGCGCTAGTGATTGAGAGCCACTATGGACGGGCGATGGACATCGAATGGGGCAAAGACGGCATCGATGGGCAGATCTACATTTTGCAGGCTCGCCCGGAAACGGTCAAAAGTCAGGCTGCCAATGCGGTCGAATACCGCTACAAGCTGATGGGCAAAGCCCCGGTACTGGTAGAGGGGCGAGCGATTGGGCAGAAGATTGGCACCGGACCGGTGCGCATCGTTCACAACATCAGTGAGATGGACGCTGTGCAAGCCGGTGACGTCCTGGTTACCGACATGACCGACCCCAACTGGGAACCGGTCATGAAGCGAGCCTCGGCCATCGTTACCAATCGGGGTGGGCGTACCTGCCACGCGGCCATCATTGCCAGAGAACTTGGAATTTCGGCGGTGGTGGGCTGCGGCCATGCAACCGAAGTGCTCAAAAACGGCATGCTGGTCACCGTGAGCTGCGCGGAGGGCGACACTGGCTTTGTTTACGATGGACTGTTAGAGACAGAAGTGTCCGAGGTTCAACGCGGCGAGATGCCCGAGCTGCCTGTCAAGATCATGATGAATGTGGGCAATCCGCAGCTGGCGTTCGACTTCTGCCAGCTACCCAACCAGGGCGTCGGCCTTGCGCGGCTCGAGTTCATTATCAATAACAACATCGGCGTGCACCCGAAAGCGATTTTGGACTATCCCAATATCGACGCGGACCTGAAAAAAGCCGTGGAGTCGGTGGCGCGGGGCCACGCATCACCCCGCGCTTTTTACGTTGACCGGGTGGCCGAGGGTGTGGCTACGATCGCGGCAGCTTTTTGGCCTAAGCCAGTCATTGTGCGACTGTCAGACTTCAAATCCAACGAATACCGCAAACTGATTGGCGGCAGCCGCTACGAGCCCGAGGAGGAAAATCCTATGCTGGGTTTTCGCGGTGCGGCGCGTTATGTCAGTGCCGACTTTGGGGAAGCTTTTGCGATGGAGTGCGAGGCCCTGAAGCGGGTGCGCAAGGACATGGGCCTGGACAATGTGCAAGTGATGGTTCCCTTTGTGCGGACCTTGGAGCAGGCGCGCAAGGTGACCCAGTTGCTCACCCGCCATGGGCTGGAGCGCGGACGCGACGGACTCAAGTTGATCATGATGTGTGAGATTCCGAGCAACGCGATTCTCGCAAATGAGTTTCTGGCCTACTTTGACGGGTTCTCGATTGGTTCCAACGACTTGACCCAACTTACACTGGGTCTAGACCGTGATTCCGGCTTGGAACTGCTGGCAGCGGATTTCGATGAGCGCGATCCGGCGGTCAAAGCATTGATCAGCATGGCCATCAAAGCATGCAAGGACCAAGGCAAGTACATAGGCATTTGCGGCCAGGGTCCAAGCGACCACCCTGACTTCGCGGTTTGGCTCGAGCAACAAGGCATCTCGTCTATTTCGCTCAACCCCGACTCGGTGATCGCGACTTGGCAGCAACTGGCGGCTGAGTAGCCCCGACCTTGTGTGGCAAGAGCTTGCCACCACATCGGGATGCCGATTTAAGACAGTGTCTTGGTCTGTCCACTCTCGGCATATAATTGCGGGCTTCGCCTTGCCGCACCCCTCTTCGACGCTGGGGGCGGCTTTTTCTAGCCTCTCCGTAGGCTTATCCACAAGGAGTACCAATGCGTCATTACGAAATCATTCTCATGATCCATCCGGATCAGAGCGAACAGGTTCCGGCCATGCTGGAGCGTTACAAAGGCATGATCATTGCCGGCGGCGGCAAAGTGCACCGCGTCGAAGACTGGGGTCGTCGCCAATTGGTCTACATGATCAACAAACTCGCCAAAGCCCACTACTTGTGCGTGAACATCGAAGCGGACCAATCGGTGATGGCCGAATTGGAGCATGCGTTCAAATTCAACGATGCCGTTTTGCGTCACCTCACCGTGTCCAAGAAAAAGGCCGATACCGGCCCCTCTTCGATGATGAAAACAGTGGAGCGCGAAGACGCCCGCAAGACGCAGCAAGCTGAATACCAAGCTTAATCCTTTAACGTAATACGACAGACTGAAAATCGGGAGTGGCCGCTAACACGCTGGTAATTACTGCATCAATCACCGAGGCGCAAGCCTTGCGGTTTACGCCAGCAGGCGTACCGGCCTTGAATTTGGTTTTGGACCACCGGTCTGAGGCAGAAGAAGCAGGGGTGAAAAGGCATGTTTCTACCAGTTTAAAAGCCATGGCTTTTGGGTCAGTAGCAGAGCGATTGGCCCGGCAGGCGATTGGCAGCCATTGGCAGTTTGAGGGTTTCCTCGCTAACGCCACGCGAAGCAAGTCCGTCGTATTGCATATTCAGAATTTTTCGCAAGATTTTTTACCAGATTTGATTTAGGAGGCTTTATGGCCACGTTCAAGAAGTTCAACAAAGACAAGCGCCCCAAGCGCAACACCCAGTCCCTGCTGTTCAAGCGCAAGCGCTTTTGTCGCTTTACCGTGACCGGGGTGGAAGAGATCGACTACAAGGACATTGACACCTTGCGCGATTTCATCGCTGAAAACGGCAAGATCATTCCCGCTCGATTGACGGGCACCCGCGCTATCTTCCAGCGCCAACTCAACACCGCTATCAAGCGCGCTCGCTTCTTGGCGATGCTGCCATACAGCGACCAACACAAGATCTAAGGAGCAACGACTATGCAAATTATTCTGCTCGACAAGGTCGTGAACCTCGGCAACCTGGGTGATATCGTCAAGGTCAAGGACGGCTATGCACGCAACTTTCTGATTCCTTTTGGCCGCGCCCGCCGCGCCACCGAATCGGCGAAAGCCGAATTCGAAGCGCGCCGCGTCGAACTTGAAAAGACCGCCGCTGCCCGGCTCGCTGAGTCGCAAAAATTGGGTGAAAAACTGGGCGGAACGACCATCAAGCTCACCCAGAAAGCGGGTGTGGACGGGCGCTTGTTTGGCTCGGTGACCAATGCCGACATTGCCGAAGAGCTGGTGAAAGCTGGTTACAAGGTGGTCAAGTCCAATATCCGTATGCCGCACGGCGCGATCAAGGTCGTGGGCGACAGCAGCGTGAGCGTGGCCTTGCACACGGATGTGGTGGTCGCGATTACGGTGTCGGTGTACGGAGAGTCCGCCTAGGAGGCGTCGCCTGTGTAAAAAATCCACAGTTCGTCGGTCGGCGCTTTGTGGGAAAACAGAGCCGCCCGGGCATGCCCAGGCGGCTTTTCTAATGGCGAGCGCGGCTTTGACGCGGGTATCAAAGGGGCAGAACCCACTGAGATTGACGGCGCGAAATAGGAATCAACAATGCAAGACGAGCTAAGTGTCCCTGATGAATTCCTACAGGACCGTCAGGTTGTCCAATTGCGGATTCCTCCGCACTCGATCGAAGGTGAGTCGAGTGTGCTTGGCGGCTTGCTATTGAGCAACGATGCGTGGGATCGAGTGGGTGACGTTCTGAATGACAGCGATTTTTACCGCTACGAGCACCGCTTGATTTATGCCGCCATTGGCGCCTTGGTCAACAACAGCCGACCCGCCGACGTAATTACCGTGTTCGAGCATCTGCAAAGCCAGGGGCGGGCGGACGATGTCGGTGGTCTCGTGTACCTCAATTCCCTTGCCCAGTACGTACCCAGCGCGAGCAACATCCGTCGATATGCCGAGATCGTGCGAGACCGCTCCATTTTGCGCAAACTGGTGACCGCAAGTGACGAGATAGCCACCAATGCGTTCAACACCAAAGGCCGGGCGGTGTCCGAGATCGTCGATGAGTCCGAGCAAAAAATCTTCAATATTGGCGAGCAGGGCAAGCGCAACAGCGACGGATTTCAGGCCATGGACACTCTGGTGGTCAAGCTCCTTGATCGGGTGCAGGAGATGGCAGATAACCCCAACGACGTTACCGGCGTGCCGACTGGCTTTTATGACCTAGACCGGATGACGGCAGGCTTGCAGGCTGGTGACTTGGTCGTGCTCGCAGCGCGCCCGTCTATGGGAAAGACAGCCTTGGCGATCAATATCGCCGAGCACGTGGCCCTGAACGAAGGGCTGCCGGTGGCGGTGTTTTCCATGGAGATGGGCGCGGCGCAACTGGCCGTGCGTATCGTCGGCTCCATTGGTCGCATCGACCAAGGGCATTTGCGCACCGGCAAGCTCACCGATGAGGAGTGGCCGCGCTTGTCCGAGGCCATCGAGAAGCTGCGCACTATTTCTCTGCATATCGACGAGAGCGCGGGGCTCACGTCGGGAGATTTGCGCTCCAGTGCGCGGCGCCTTTCGCGCCAGTGTGGGCAGCTCGGTCTGATCGTGGTGGACTATTTACAACTCATGAGCGGCAGCAGCGACGGCGAAAACCGCGCCACCGAACTGGGTGAAATTTCGCGGGGCCTGAAGATGCTGGCGCGTGAACTTAAATGCCCGGTCATCGCGCTCTCGCAGCTCAACCGCAGCGTAGAGCAGCGCCCGGACAAGCGGCCCATGATGAGCGATTTGCGCGAATCCGGTGCCATTGAGCAAGACGCCGACATCATCATGTTCATCTACCGCGACGAGTACTACACCAAAGAAGCGTGCAAAGAACCGGGCGTGGCCGAGATCATCATCGCCAAGCAGCGTAACGGCCCCACCGGCACCGTCAAGCTGGCCTTTCTGCGCAATATCACCAAGTTCGAGAGCCTCGCAAGCGGCGGAGGCGGGGATTACTAAACGGCGGCTTAGTTGCTGTAGGCCTTGATCAAAGCGGGCAGACCAGATCAGAGCACTTCGCTGGCGAAATCGGCCAATCGCGAGCGTTCTCCGCGCGCTAGCGTGATGTGACCGCCGTGTGGCCAGCCCTTAAAACGGTCCACAGCGAACGTCAGCCCTGAAGAACCCTCGGTAAGGTAGGGCGTGTCAATTTGGGCTAAGTTGCCCATACACACGATTTTGGTGCCGGGGCCTGCACGGGTAATCAGCGTTTTCATCTGCTTGGGCGTCAGGTTTTGCGCCTCATCGATGATCACGTATTTGTTTAGAAAAGTGCGTCCGCGCATGAAGTTCATACTCTTGATCTTGATGCGGCTGCGAATGAGCTCGCTGGTTGCTGCCCGGCCCCACTCACCGGCGTTGGTATCGGTCTTGCCGAGTACTTCAAGGTTATCGTCGAGCGCGCCCATCCAAGGGCCCATTTTTTCCTCTTCAGTGCCCGGTAAAAAGCCGATGTCCTCGCCTACGCTTACCGTGGCGCGGGTGACGATGATTTCGGTGTAGCGCCGGTCGTCCAGCACCTGGGTCAGGCCCGCAGCCAGCGCCATCAGAGTTTTGCCAGTGCCCGCGGTCCCGGTCAGGGTGACGAAGTCCACTTCTGGGTCGGTCAGCAGGTTCATCGCGAAATTTTGTTCGCGATTGCGGGTGGTCACACCCCAGACGGCGTTTTTCAGGTGATTGAAGTCGCGCAGTGTCTTCAATACAGCGGTACTCCCCCGAATTTCGGAAACTCTTGCGTACAAGCTGGGCTCGCCCGGTGCCTCAAAGTACACAAATTGGTTGATCAGCATGCTGGGAACCGTGGGGCCGTTTACTTTATAAAAAGTGTTGGGCCCCTGCTGCCAGCTTTCCACACTTTGCCCATGGGTTGCCCAAAAATCTGCTGGTAGGGCCATGGCACCCGAGTACAGCAAATCACCATCTTCCAGCGTTTTGTCGTTTTGGTAATCGTCGGTGGCCAGGCCCAGTGCGCGTGCTTTGACGCGCATATTTATGTCCTTGGACACCAGCACCACCTCGCGAGGGGCGAAGTTTTTGCGCAGTGCTTCCACCACGCCCAAAATCTGGTTGTCGGCCTTTCCTTGCGGGAGGCTAGTGGGCAAGCTGTAGTCCAAGGGCTGGGTCTGGAACAGCAATCTGCCTTTGGCTTCCCGCTGCCCTGTGCTGTTGAGGTGGAAGCCTTGGGCAATATCGGCACCCGGCGCACCTGCTAAGGCATCAAGGGTTCGGCTGGTTTGCCGCGCATTGCGTGCGACTTCCGTCATGCCTTTTTTGTGCCCATCGAGCTCTTCGAGCACGATCATCGGCAGGAAGATGTCGTGCTCTTCAAACCGAAACAGACACATCGGGTCGTGCAGTAACACATTCGTGTCCAATACGAAAAGCTTACTGGCTCCTGTGCGCGCCACCCTTTTGCCGCGCGACTGGATTGCTTTTGTTGCCGTGGGTGGGGCCACATGAGGCGCCTTTGCGGCGGGAATGGTGTCCCGCGACAGCGGCAATGTCTCTGTGCGTTGCTGGGTTGTATCCGGATTTGTTATCTCGACCGGTTGCGCTTTGCTCAATAAAGCCGCCTGTCGCGCAGGAACCGCGCGCTTTTCCAGAGTAACGGCGGTGGCCGGCACGCGGTTTGGCGCATCGGCCATTTCACTGTGCTGTATGGGCGGCTGGGAACGCTGGGATAACTTCCTCTTGCCATTGATAGCAGCAGGGCCAATTCGGTCAGCACGTTTGGTCGGTGCGGGGGGCAAGGGCATGGGGTGAGGCTCGTGAAGGGAAGGTCAACGGAAACGAGGTGCCCAGAATAAAAAAAGGCCGCCTTAGAGAAAGGTGGCCTTGCTTTGGAACGATTCTGTGCTGTGCAATACCATCCGAACATTATGCATGAGCGAATGGCCCCCCCATAACGCTCACCCGGCCCCATTGCTGGGCTTACGCAGCTTGGCTGAGTGACTTGACCACGGTTAGCACTTCTTCCACATGTCCTGGCACTTTTAAGCCGCGCCACTCTTCCTTGAGTAGGCCATCGGCGCCCACCAAAAAGGTACTACGCTCAATACCTTTCACTTTCTTGCCGTACATGATTTTGTTTTTGACAACACCAAACATATGGCACATTTTTTCCTCGGTGTCCGCGATCAACTCAAACGGCAATTCCAGCTTTGCTTTGAACTCGTCGTGTGACTTCATATTGTCCCGAGAAACTCCGAACACCTGCGCGCCTGCGTCGACAAAGTCCTGGTAGTGGTCTCTAAACTGCATCGCTTCCGTGGTGCAGCCTGGTGTGTTGTCCTTGGGGTAAAAAAACAATACCAAGGTTTGCCCCGTGTGCGAGGAGTTGGTAACGCGCAAACCGCCGGTGGCGTTGGCTTCGAATTCGGGGAGGGGCTTGTTGACAACGATCGCCATGGGGTATTGAATCTCTCGTGCTGGGTGTGTCATTTAGATTGGTAAACGCCAAGCTATTTCAGAGCGGCGACTAGCAACGGCAACCCTGGATTTTACTCTGAAAACGAGGCGTTCGAGGTCCGTGGCGCGGCGTCCCAACACTTGGGATCCTGCCTTAAAGAATCAGCGCTGCAACCACTTTGCGGCCTTCGCCCGCTAAAAAATTGTAGGTGCGGCAAGCAGCTTGGGTGTCCATGGTTTCGACGCCAATACGCCGCGCATACAGCTGGGCAAGCCATTGCGGTTTTGGGAAACGCAGCCGTGTGCCACTCCCCAGCAAGACCAACTCGACACCCCAACCCAAAATTGGTGCAAATTGAGCTTCGCTGAGCTCTTCAAACGAACCGTTATGCCATTGCATGCGATGACCCATGCTGCTGATCAGTAAGCTCGTAACAACCTTTTCTCCATTGACCGAGACCCAGCCTTCGCCATAGCCAGTAAGGGTGGCGCCTTGTGTGCTGTCGGGTTGGAGCTTCATGGGGGAGAGTTGGGGGGGAGTTGGAGAGTGGTCGGGGCTCTAGAGCATCGAGGGGACGCTGAACTGTGGTCAAATTATAGGTTTCGCCCCATGCGATTCACCTGCGGAGGGACTTTGAAACCCATTCTCAAATCAGCCAAGTTGGCCAACGTCTGCTACGACATTCGTGGCCCCATCATGGACCGGGCGCGCCAGATGGAAGAAGAGGGCCAAAAAATCATCAAGCTCAATATCGGCAACCTGGCGGTGTTTGGTTTTGATGCGCCCGAGGAGATTCAGCAGGACATGATTCGCAACCTGCCCAATTCGGCAGGGTATTCAGACAGCAAAGGCATTTTTGCGGCGCGCAAAGCGGTGATGCATGAGACGCAAAAACAAGGCATCCACAGTGTCACCTTGGACGATATTTACCTAGGCAATGGTGCCAGTGAATTGATTGTGATGGCCACCAATGGCCTGCTGGACGACGGTGACGAAATGCTGCTGCCCGCGCCCGACTACCCGCTGTGGACGGCGGCGGCCAGCCTGTCAGGCGGCACGCCGGTGCACTATCTGTGCGACGAATCCAAGGGCTGGATGCCTGACCTGGACGATATGCGCGCCAAGATCACGCCACGTACCAAGGCCATCGTGGTGATTAACCCCAATAACCCCACGGGCGCGCTTTACTCGGATGAACTGCTGATGGGCATCGTGGCGATTGCGCGCGAGCGCGGGCTGGTGATATTCGCCGACGAGGTCTACGACAAGGTCTTGTACGACGGCGCACGCCACACGGCCATTGGCTCGCTGAGCGACGATGTGCTGACGCTGACTTTCAATTCGCTGTCCAAAAGCTACCGCTCCTGCGGTTACCGCGCGGGCTGGCTGGTGGTGTCCGGCGACAAGCGCGCGGCCAAGGACTACATCGAGGGCCTGAACATGCTCTCCAATATGCGTCTATGCGCCAATGTGCCGGGGCAATACGCAATCCAAACCGCTTTGGGTGGCTACCAGAGCATTGACGATCTGGTGTGCGAAGGCGGGCGCTTACGGCGCCAGCGTGATCTCGCCCACGCGCTGATCACTGCGATTCCGGGGGTGAGCTGCGTCAAACCCAGCGCTGCCTTGTACATGTTCCCGCGGCTTGACCCAGTGGTGTATCCGATTGAAGACGACCAGGCGTTTTTTCTGGATTTGTTGCAAGAAGCGCGGGTCATGCTGGTGCAGGGCACTGGCTTCAACTGGGCGCAGCCGGACCACTTTCGCATTGTGTTCTTGCCGCACGAAGACGATTTGCGCGAAGCCATTGGCCGGGTCGCGAAATTTTTGGAAACCTACCGCAAGCGCCACGGCAACTAAGCTGCGCCCAAATCGCTGCCACGAGGGAAATTCCTTGCGGCAGCGGAAACTGATTTATTTACGAAAAACTGTATGAAACCGATTCAAGTGGGAATGTTGGGCATTGGCACCGTAGGAGGGGGTACTTTCACCGTCTTGAAGCGCAACCAAGAGGAAATCCAACGTCGCGCTGGCCGGGGCATCGCGATTGCAATGGTCGCAGCGCGCAATGTGGAGCGTGCTCGTGCGCTGGTTGGAACTGACGCGGTGGTGGTTGACGACCCGTTCCAGGTGGTGAACAACCCGCACATTGAGATCGTGGTGGAAGTCATTGGTGGCACGACGCTGGCCAAAGACCTGGTAATGCAAGCCATTGCCAATGGCAAACATGTGGTTACCGCCAACAAAGCCTTGTTGGCCGAACACGGCAACGAAGTTTTTGCCGCGGCGCACGCCAAGGGTGTGATGGTCGCGTTTGAGGGCGCGGTGGCGGTCAGCATTCCCATCATCAAGGCCTTGCGCGAGGGGCTGTCCGGCAACCGCATTGAGTGGGTGGCCGGCATCATCAACGGCACGACCAATTTCATCCTCACCGAAATGCGCGACAAGGGCCTGAGCTTTGACGCGGCGCTGGCCCAAGCCCAGGCGCTGGGCTATGCCGAGGCCGACCCGACCTTTGACATTGAAGGCTTTGACGCCGCACACAAGGCCACCATATTGGCGGCGATTGCGTTTGGTGTGCCGGTGCAGTTCAAGCGCGCGCACGTGGAGGGGATTACCAAGCTGGCGGCGGCTGACATTGCCTATGGTTTTCAGCTGGGCTACAGCATCAAGCTCTTGGGAATCGCCAAACGCACCGCGCACGGCATTGAGTTGCGCGTTCACCCGACGCTCATACCCGTCAAACGCTTGCTGGCCAATGTGGAAGGCTCGATGAACGGCATCATGGTCAAGAGCGACGCCGCAGGCATCACCATGTACTACGGCGCGGGCGCGGGCTCCGAGCAAACCGCGTCGGCCGTCATCGCCGACCTGGTGGACGTTACCCGCCTGCACACCGCTGACGCCGCCCAGCGCGTGCCGCACCTGGCCTTCCAGCCCGACGCCATGAGCGACCTGCCCATCTTGCCCATGGCCGACGTGGTCACCAGCTACTACCTGCGCCTGCGCGTGGCGGACCAAACCGGCGTGCTGGCCAAGGTGACTGGCATTCTGGCCGACGCCGACATCAGCATCGACGCGGTGCTGCAGCGCGAAGCGGATGAAGTGGGCGGCGAGGACGCCAACCAGACCGACCTCATCATCCTGACCCACGATTGCGCCGAAGCCCGCATGGACGCCGCCCTGGCGCGCATGCAGGCGCTCGCCACGGTGCTGCAGCCCATTGTGCGTATTCGCAAGGAAGAGCTGGCCTGATGCACTACATCTCCACCCGCGCCCCCCACTCGCCCACCTCCGAGCGCAAGCGTTTTTGCGAAATTTTGCTTGAAGGCCTGGCGCCCGACGGCGGGCTGTATTTGCCTGAGACCTACCCGCAGGTGGACGCTGCCACTTTGACGCGCTGGCGCGGCCTGTCTTATGCCGACCTGGCGTTTGAAATTTTGTCGCTGTACGTAGACGACATTCCGGCTGACGACCTGCGCGCCCTGTGCCGCAAGACCTATACCGAAGCGGTGTTTGGCACGGCGGCCATCGTGCCGCTGAAAAAGCTTGAAGACGGCTTGTACCTTGAGGCCCTGTCCAACGGCCCCACGCTGGCCTTCAAAGACATGGCCATGCAGCTGCTGGGCAATTTGTTTGAGTACGAGTTGGCGCGCCGGGGCGAGGAACTCAATATCTTTGGCGCCACCAGCGGCGACACCGGTAGCGCCGCCGAATACGCCATGCGCGGCAAAAAAGGCGTGCGCGTCTTCATGACCAGCCCGGATGGGCGCATGAGCCCGTTTCAGCAAGCGCAAATGTTCAGCCTGCTGGACGACAACATCTACAACATCGCCATCACCGGCGTGTTTGACGACTGCCAAGACCTGGTCAAGGCCGTGTCCGGCGACCTGGAGTTCAAGCGCAAGTACAAGATTGGCACGGTCAATTCCATCAACTGGGCGCGCTTGATGGCGCAAGTGGTTTACTACTTCGCCGGATATATCCAGGCGACACAAGCCAATAGTGAACGTGTAAGTTTCACCGTCCCCAGCGGCAACTTCGGCAACGTTTGCGCCGGCCATGTGGCGCGCATGATGGGGCTGCCGATTGACCGATTGGTGGTGGCTACCAATGAAAACGATGTGCTCGATGAGTTTTTTCGCACGGGCGTGTACCGCGTGCGCGGCACGGCCGATACGCACGAGACGTCCAGCCCGTCGATGGACATTTCCAAGGCCAGCAATTTCGAGCGCTTTGTGTTTGACCTGCTGGGGCGCGACGGCGCGCGTACCGCCGATTTGTTTGGCGCCCAGGTGCCGCGCCAGGGCCGTTTTGATTTGGGCGCTGACCCGGCGTTTGCGCAGGCTGCTAGCCGCTACGGCTTTGCCAGCGGCAAGAGCACGCACCAAGACCGCCTGGACACCATCCGCAGCACCTGGCAAAAATACCGCGTGGTGGTCGATACCCATACCGCCGACGGCCTGAAGGTGGCGCAAGAGCACCGCCAAGCCGGTGTGCCCATGCTGGTGTTGGAAACCGCCTTGCCCATCAAGTTTGCCGCCACCATCGTCGAGGCCTTAGGGCGCGAACCTGAGCGCCTAGCCCAGTTTGTGGGCATAGAAGCCTTGCCGAAAAAAGTGCGCGTGATGGCGCCCGATGTGCAAGCCATCAAAGACCTGATTGCGCAGGCCTGCGCTTGATACGGGCCGCTGTATGAACGCACCATCGCCGCGCAAGCCGCTGATTTCCTTGAACGACGCGCTGGGCCAGTTGCTCGGTGCCTTGGCGGACCATGCGCCTGGTTTGGAGACAGTTTCTACCTTTGACGCCGATGGCCGCGTGCTGGCGCAGGACGTGGTGTCGGCCTTGCAGGTGCCGCCGCAGGACAACAGTTCCATGGACGGCTACGCGCTGCGGGCGGCCGATGGCGCACCCGGTGCCGTGTTGCCAGTGTCCCAGCGCATTGCGGCGGGCGCCAGTGGCGCGCCGCTGGTGGCGGGAACGGTGGCGCGCATTTTTACCGGCGCGCCTATTCCGGTGGGTGCAGACGCGGTGCTGATGCAAGAAGACTGCACCGAAAGCGGCACCGAGGGGCAGCGCGCCATTGTGGTGAACGCCAGTCCTGCGGTCGGCCAGTGGATTCGGCGCCAGGGCGAGGATGTCGCCGCAGGCCAATGTGTGCTGCGCGCTGGCCAGCGTCTGGGCCCTGCGGGCTTGGGGATGGCAGCCAGCGTGGGAATGGCGCAGTTGCAAGTGGCCCAGCGACCGCGCGTCGCCTTGTTTTCCACGGGCGACGAGCTGGTGATGCCCGGTGAGTGCGCGCCTGCGGACATGGCGCCGGGCGCGATTTACAACTCCAACCGCTTCTTTTTGGCCAGCTTGCTGCGCCGCATGGGCTGCGCGGTGACGGACCTGGGCATCGTGCCCGACCGCTTGGACGCCACAGTGGCGGCTTTGCGCAGCGCAGCGCAGGCGCACGATGTGATTCTGACCAGCGGTGGCGTGTCGGTGGGCGAAGAGGACCACATCAAGCCCGCGTTGCAGTCCCTGGGCACGCTGGATTTGTGGCAGATTGCCATCAAACCGGGCAAGCCTTTTGCGCACGGGCGCGTGGGGGGCGCGCACTTTATCGGCTTGCCGGGCAACCCGGTGTCTGGTTTTATGACCTTTTTGCTGCTGGTGCGGCCGTTTTTGTTGCGCATGCAAGGCGCCGGTGAGGTGGCTATGCCGGTGCAAACCCTGCGCGCCGACTTTGCCTGGCCGCGTGCGGACCGGCGCCAAGAGTTTTTGCGGGTGCGGCGCAATGCGCTCGGGGGGCTGGACCTTTTTCCCAACCAAAGCTCGGGCGTGCTCAGTTCAGTGGTCTGGGGCGACGGGTTTGTGGACAACCCCGCAGGCCAGACGATTGCGGCGGGCGACGCGGTGCGTTTTGTGTCGTTCAATGAACTACTGGCGTAAAAGGCGAACCCATGCAAGTTCATATCAAGTATTTCGCCTCCATCCGCGAGGCGCTGGGCCGCAGCAGCGAGACCTGGAACACCAGCGCCTTGACCCTGGGCGACTTGCGCCTTGCCTTGGTACGACGCGACGCGCTGGAGAACCACCCGCTGGCAGCCGGGCGGGCGGTGCGCATTGCGCTCAACCAGCTGATGTGCGAAGAAAGCGCCGAGATTGTCGAGGGCGCTGAAGTGGCGTTCTTTCCCCCTGTGACCGGCGGTTGAGGCCATGGCCGCACCCCGCGTTCGCATTCAGCACGGCGCCTTTGACATCGCGCAAGAAATCGCAGACTTGCAGGCCCATGACCCGCGCGTAGGCGCAATCTGTACCTTTTTAGGCACCGTGCGCGACCGCAATGCGCCGGGTGAGGCCCACGCCGCCAGCGTGCAGTCGCTGGAGTTGGAGCACTACCCCGGCATGACCGAAAAGTCCATTGAGGCCATGATTGACGAGGCGCAGCGGCGCTTTGACATATTGGGTGCGCGCGTAGTGCACCGCATTGGCGTGCTGGCGCCCACCGAGCAAGTGGTGCTGGTGGTAGTGACTTCCGCGCACCGGGGTGAAAGTTTCCAGGCCTGCGAGTTTTTGATGGATTACCTCAAAACCCAGGCGCCGTTCTGGAAAAAGGAGCAAACCCCGCGCGGCGCACATTGGGTCGATGCGCGGGTGTCCGACGATGCTGCTTTGGCGCGGTGGGGCATTGCGGCGCGCAATGCCTAGGGGTGCAGGTTGCGCCTGAGCGGCCACGGGTAATGGGATTGCGCTTGATGACTGCGATCAGTGCCGGTAAGCGCGCTTTTTCTGGGCCGAGTCCTGCAGTTCGTCTTCCGGGCTAGTGCCCTGCGCCGGTACCTGGGTCTGCCCCTGCGGTATGTCTTGCCATTGCGCGTCGCTCACTGCCTTTGTCAACAAGTGCAACATTCCATGAACCAGTTGCGCCTGCATTTGCAAGGTGCAGGCGCGTGGCGCTGTCTGCGCGTCGCCCGCGTCCTGAAACACGATTTGCACGCCAGCTTGCCCTTTGACGTCGAGCGTGATTTCGGTGACTACCATGGGCTCTTGCCCCAGCGGCAGGTCTTTGCCCTGGGTCGCGAATGGGGTTTTTAGATCAGCACTCTGAAGAAAATCTTGTTGCTTAAGTTCTACCAGCATGGCTTGGGCCTGGGCATCAGCGACTGACACCGCGGAATTGCTTGACTCCATCTTGGCAATCGTCATCTGCAAGGGCTTGATCAGTCGCAGGCCGATGCGACGAGTGAGCCAAAGTCGCACCTCCTGACCTTCTCGGGTGTTGACCCGCAAGAGCAATCGGTCTTGCCGCTCGTCAAACAGCACGCTGAGCTGGTGAATGTTCATAAGCTTGATTTTAGACAAGGGCCCAGCGGGGCACGCGCTTGAAAATCAGCCAGGGCACCCAAGTTGGGACCCAACGGAGAAACCTATGCGCATTGACAAACTCACCACCAAATTTCAAGAAGCCCTGGCGGACGCCCAAAGCTCTGCCTTGGCCCAGGACCACGCCTATATCGAACCGGCCCACGTCGTGGCCGCCATGCTGCGCCAGGAGGACGGCCCCAAGGCCTTGTTGCAGCGCGCGGGCGTCAACGTGCAGGCCTTGCTGGCTGCAGCCGACGCCGCCATGAAAAAGCTGCCCGAAGTGCAGGGCCAAGACCAGGTGCAGGTGGGGCGTGACATGGTGGGCCTGCTGCAAGCGGCGGAGAAAGAGGCCATGAAGCGCGGCGACCAATTCGTTGCCAGCGAGTTGTTCATGCTGGCTTTGAGCGAGGCCAAGTCTGACTTCGCCAAGCAGGTGCAGGCCCTGGGCTTGACCCGCAAGAGCCTGGACGCCGCCGTGCTGGCCGTGCGCGGCGGGCAAAACGTGGACAGTGCGGACGCCGAGGACCAGCGCGAGTCGCTCAAAAAATACTGCGTGGACCTGACCGAGCGCGCCCGCGCAGGCAAGCTCGACCCAGTGATTGGCCGCGACGACGAGATTCGCCGCGCTATTCAGGTGTTGCAGCGCCGCACCAAAAACAACCCGGTGCTCATTGGCGAGCCCGGCGTGGGCAAGACGGCGATTGTGGAAGGCCTGGCGCAGCGCATTGTGGCGGGCGAGGTGCCCGACTCGCTCAAGGGCAAGCGCGTTTTGTCTCTGGACATGGCCTCGCTGCTGGCAGGCGCCAAGTTCCGGGGTGAATTTGAAGAGCGCTTGAAAAACGTGCTCAAAGACTTGGCCAAGGACGAAGGCCAGACCATTGTGTTCATTGACGAACTCCACACCATGGTGGGCGCGGGCAAGGCCGAGGGTGCCATGGATGCGGGCAATATGCTCAAACCCGCTCTGGCGCGGGGCGAGCTGCACTGCGTGGGCGCCACCACCTTGGACGAGTACCGCAAGTACGTTGAAAAAGACGCGGCTTTGGAACGGCGGTTTCAAAAAATTCTGGTCGGCGAGCCCACCGTGGAGGCCACGGTGGCGATATTGCGCGGACTCAAAGAGCGCTACCAGGTGCACCACGGCGTCAACATCACCGACCCGGCCATTGTGGCTGCTGCCGAACTCAGCCACCGCTACATTACCGACCGGTTTTTGCCCGACAAGGCGATTGACCTGATTGACGAGGCGGCGGCCAAGATCAAGATTGAGCTGGACTCCAAACCCGAGGTGATGGACAAGCTCGACCGCCGCCTGATTCAGCTACAAATTGAGCGCGAAGCGGTCAAAAAAGAGAAGGACGAGGCCTCGATCAAGCGCTTTTCGCTGATCAATGAAGAAATTGCCAGCCTGCAAAAAGAGATTGCCGACCTGGATGAAATCTGGAAGGCCGAGAAAGCCACCGCCCAAGGCAGTGCGCAAGTGCGCCTGGAGATCGACTCTTTGCGCCAGCAAATCGAGACGCTTACGCGCAAGGGCGACCTGGCCAAGGTGGCCGAATTGCAATACGGCAAATTGCCCGAGCTGGAAAAGCGCCTCAAAGACGCCCAAGACACGGAAGCCGGTCGCGCCAAAGGGGGCGAGGGCGTTGCACCGCAACTGCTGCGCACCCAGGTGGGCGCCGAAGAGATTGCCGAAGTCGTAGCCCGCGCCACGGGTATTCCGATTGCCAAACTCGTGCAGGGCGACCGCGAAAAACTGCTCCTGATGGAAGGCCGTTTGCACAACCGTGTGGTGGGCCAAAACGAGGCGATTGCGGCGGTGTCCAATGCGATTCGCCGCTCGCGCTCAGGACTCTCTGACCCCAACCGCCCGACCGGGTCGTTCTTGTTCCTTGGCCCCACCGGCGTTGGTAAGACCGAGTTGTGCAAGGCGGTGGCCGGCTTTTTGTTTGACAGCGAAGACCATTTGATCCGCATCGACATGAGCGAGTTCATGGAAAAGCATTCCGTGGCGCGACTCATTGGCGCCCCCCCGGGCTACGTGGGTTACGAGGAGGGTGGCTACTTGACCGAGGCAGTGCGCCGCAAACCCTATAGCGTGCTGCTGCTCGACGAGGTGGAAAAAGCCCACCCGGATGTGTTTAATGTGCTGCTGCAAGTGCTGGACGACGGGCGCCTAACCGACGGACAGGGACGTACCGTGGACTTTAAAAACACAGTGATTGTGATGACCAGCAATATTGGCTCACACATGATTCAAAGCATGGTGGGCCAGGACAGCGAAGACATCAAGGACGCGGTGACCGGTGAGCTGAAAAACCACTTCCGGCCCGAGTTTTTGAACCGCATTGACGAGACCGTGGTGTTCCACGCCTTGGACGCGAGCCACATTGCCAGCATTGCCAAGATTCAGCTCCAAACGCTGTCCAAGCGCCTGGAGCGCATGGACTACACGCTGGAGGTGTCAGACGCTGCGGTGGCTGAGCTGGCCAAAGTCGGGTTCGACCCGGTGTACGGCGCGCGTCCTTTGAAGCGGGCGATTCAGCAGCGGCTGGAAAATCCGCTGTCTAAATTGCTGCTCGAGGGAAAGTTTGTGCCTAAAGACCTTATTGCCGTGGACGTAGACCCGATTCGAGCACCGGGCCAATTTACTTTTACCAAAACAGACTGACTTCGCGCGCCGTCAGTCTGGGGGGCGCGCTGTCCACACGTTGCGGCTTCGTGTGAAACAACTTTCATGACTGAAGGTGCGTCGACTTCAAGAAAAATTAGGGTGTTTTGCTTTGCGTGGGCACCCGGCGTGCGCCGTCAAAGCGGCCCGCCCAATAGGCTACCCCCATGTCTTCTACGCGCACTTCAGCGCCTGGCTTGGGCGAATGAATGAACTTGCCGTTTCCCACATAGATGCCGACATGGCTGAAAGCGCGGCGCATGGTATTGAAAAACACCAGGTCGCCGGGACGCAATTCGGCGCGGTCTATGGTTTGGGTGGCGGCGGCTTGTTGGGCGGCATTGCGAGGGAGCGCCAAGCCGACAGTTTGCTCAAACATCGCTTTGACGAAGCCGCTGCAGTCAAAGCCAGTTTCCAACGTGCTTCCTCCGAGGCGATAGGGTACGCCAAGAAATCCCATGGCACTCACTACCAGATCTGAAGCCTGAACTCCGACTTGGTTGCCCGCGTCGCCAATGCGGGTCAACAGGCCTTTTTCTGCGAGAAGATTTGTGATTTCGTCGTTCGAACCGGAGGTCTGAGCGGAAGCGCTCCAACTGCTTAAAGCAATGATCACGGCCACTAAAAAGGATGTAGTCATGCGGTGAGCTTAATTCGGTCAAGCGCTGTTTGTCAAGCGATTTTACTTTTGTAAGCTGGCCTAAGTGCTTGATTTTCTTGATTAATTGCCGACTATTGGCCTATTGTTCAACGTGCGTCACAGGGCCCCGATCGGACTTGCGATGCCATATTCAGTGGGCCGCAGTGGTTATGCTCAGGGCTGTTGTGCCTAAGAAAGAAAATTCATGTTGCTTGATGCCGACGACAGCCAGCTGGTGCTGGTGGACTACCAAATCAAACTGATGCCCGCGCTGCAGGACGCGGCGACGGTGATTGCAAACGCCGTGAGGTTGGCGCGGCTCGCGGCCTTGATGGCAGTGCCGGTGGTGGTAACCGAGCAAGCGCCTTCTAAGCTGGGTGTTACGGTACCGGCGCTGAAGGCGGCTCTCAATGCAAGCACAGACACCGCGACCCGTACGCTGGTCAAGATGCAATTTAGCGCAGTGGAAGAAGGCCTGGGCGAGTGGCTGCGCCCCCCGCCCAAGCCCATTCAAGGCAATGCTCGAAGCCTGCCCAAACATTTGCAAAAGGCTTCCGGCGGTGCTGAGGCGCGCGCAAGCATTGTGATGGCGGGCTGCGAGGCTCATATTTGTTTGCTGCAAACCGCGCTGGACCTGCTGGAGGATGAATTCGAGGTTTGGATCGTGACCGATGCTTGCAGCTCCCGCACCGAGCGCAACCGCGACGCCGCGTTTGACCGGTTGGCCGGCGCGGGTGCGGAATTGGTGACGACCGAGATGGTGGCGTTTGAGTGGTTGCGCAGCGCCGAACATCCAGCCTTTAAGGACGTGCAGGCTTTGGTCAAATAGCGCCACCGTTTTTTCATTGGCCGCGCAATCTCATGTCAGGCGCTCGCAATTGGGTCGTTCATAATTATGAATTCAGTTTGAAGCTGATTTCAGGATCCCTTTTGGAGACAAAAATATGACTACATACGCTGAAACCTACCGCCGATCTATTGACGATAGAGACGCATTCTGGGCCGAACAAGCCCAGCGCATCGAGTGGCACACGCCGCCCACCCAGATTTGCGACTACAGCAATCCGCCGTTTGCGCGCTGGTTTGTAGGCGGCACCACCAACCTGTGCCACAACGCGGTGGACCGCCACCTCCAAGACCGCGCGAACCAAAACGCGCTGATCGCCGTATCCACCGAGACCAACACCGAGCGCGCCTACACCTTCGCCGAATTGCACTCTGAGGTGCAGTGCATGGCGGCATCGCTTTTGGGCCTGGGCGTCAAAAAAGGCGACCGCGTGCTGATTTACATGCCCATGGTTGCCGAGGCGGTGTTTGCCGTGCTGGCCTGCGCGCGCATTGGCGCCATCCATTCGGTGGTGTTTGGCGGCTTTGCCGCTGGGTCGCTGGCCACGCGCATTGAAGACGCCTCGCCCACGGTCATCGTGAGTGCCGAGGCGGGTTCGCGAGGCGGCAAGGTGGTGGAATACAAGCCCTTGCTGGACGAGGCGATTGCCACCTCGACCCACAAACCGGCAGCCGTACTGATGGTGGACCGCCAACTCGCTGCCATGAACCTGGTGGCCGGGCGCGACCATCTATGGGCCGACTTGCGCCAGCAGCACCGCAACGCGGTCGTGCCTTGCGAATGGGTGGAATCCACCCACCCCAGCTACACCCTGTACACCAGCGGCACCACGGGCAAACCCAAAGGCGTGCAGCGCGACACCGGCGGCTACACCGTGGCGCTGGCCGCCAGCATGGAAACCATTTTTTGCGGCAAGCCGGGTGAAACCTACTTTTGCACCAGCGACATTGGCTGGGTCGTGGGCCACAGCTACATCGTGTACGGCCCGCTGATTGCCGGCATGGCGACCATTCTTTACGAAGGCCTGCCCATCCGCCCCGACGGCGGCATCTGGTGGAGCCTGGTCGAAAAATACAAGGTCACCGTGATGTTCAGCGCGCCCACGGCCATTCGGGTGCTCAAAAAGCAAGACCCCGCGCTGCTGACCAAATACGACCTCAGCAGCCTGCGCGCCCTGTTTTTGGCCGGTGAGCCG
>JARXAU010000066.1 GCA_029865675.1 Rhodoferax sp. | reverse complement strand
GCCAAGGTGGTCAATTCAGCATCTGCGGCTGCGTTTGCGGCCATCTCGAAGCCTGCGATCTTGCTGTTGGCAGCAATCAGCTTGTCTTCGATGGGCTTGACTTGCAAAGCGTTGTAAGCGGTCAAGAGCTGGTTGTCATCCAGTCCTGCCACGGCGATACCGGCTGTATTCAGCGCGGCAAGAATGTGAGTTTTCACAATGTCTTCCTTCTCTTGATTAACGATAGGTTCGTATTCGACTTTGCGGATAACTTCCACTCGGTCGCCAATTAATGCTAGGGAGCCGTCAGACGAGAGTGCGTAGTCTTGGCGGTAGAGCTTGTCGGTCGTGTAGTCCACCCACACGAAGTAGCGAGGGAACACTTCGCGCACCCATGCGTCATCAGGAATGAGAGCGCGTAGGCCGTCTGCGATCTGGTCGAACGACATGTCCGAATTGCCCAGCAGCTTGCGAATCCAGCCGGTCAGGCCGGTGAATCGCTTGTCTTCGGGTTTGAGTTCGAGGTTGACGACTTCCACGGGGGCTTCGTTGCCCTCGGAGTTCACGAACATGCCGATACCCTCGGCAGGCGTACCCGCTGGGGCTTCGTTGAGCAGAATCGCCAAGTGATCGAACTGCATGTTCTTTGCAATCGACGTGTATTTCTTGCCCATGCTTTCGCCATTGGCGGCGAACTCTTCCAGCATCAGGCCGGAGCTAACCCCGATAGGTTCTGCGTTGGTGCCGTTGATCGCGTCGTCCAAGCGCTGAATAACCGTCTTGCCATCTGGCAGGGCCTGAGCCTGTGCAGCGTTGATAACGATGTCGCACAGTGCGCGTCCACCTTCATACCGGCTATTCACGCAGTAAGCGCCAATCCAAGCGGCAGACAGGGCTTCGCCATTGCTTGCGCTGATGTGTCGCCCCTTGGAGTCCTTGGGATGGCCTGCGGGTGCTGGTCGCCCTTCAAGGCCTGCCACCGACTTCGCCAGTTCTGCGCCCGTGTACAGGCGGCGGTTAAGCACGATTCCATCAATGGCGTGAACTACATCCTTCACGGTGTAGGTGTCCCCACTCTTGGAGACGTTCGCAGCGTTGACGGCTGAGAGGATGTGAACGCGTTTGTGTGTCATGGGCCTGATGCTAGGAAGCGCCAAACCCGATGAAAAAAAGATTTACAGATTCCGACGAACGGTTGCAAATACTGCTTGCAATTGTTTGTTGTGGGCCTATAATTCATTCAACGCAACACACTAAGGGGAATGAAGATGTCAAACGACGCACTGAGATTGGTTAGCACTCTTAAGGTTCTGGAGGAGACAAAGAAGTACATGCGCGGCCAGCCAAGCCTTGCGGTTGATGGACTGATGGAGCGGGCACGGTCCGAAGCCAGCTACCTGATCGGATTGATGTAACCAACCACCGGGGCTTCGGCCCCAACTAAGGAGACTGAAATGAGTTTGTCCTGCACATGGGAAGAATTCAAGCGCATGGCTAAAGAGTTCCGAGAAGCTGCGCCAACAATGAACATTGACGAACTAGAAAACGCATGGAAATGCTTGGGTCTTGGCTATCTGAATATGTCTGAGCCGGTATGGCAACACTCTGCCGCTATCGTTTTGAAGATGGAAACGCGCACTTACTTGCAGCGCGAAAACGAACTTACAGAGGCAGCATGAAAGGCGGCAAACAACCAGGCGCAGGGCGTCCACCATCGGACAACCCTGCCCGACACATCGTCAAGGCGCGGCTGACTGACGAGCAAAAGGCAAAGTGGGATGAGCTAGGCGGTAGTCGCTGGGCAAAGCGCTTGCTGGATGAGGCTATTGAGCAAACAAGGGGAAATGATGAAATACCGAATACTTGATCTTGAAGGTGACTTGTTGGACAAGGCCGTTGCCTTGGCTGAGGGCTACGACCTTTCAGACCCTACGGATTTCAGGCGCGCGCCTGTCGGTGGCGGCTGGAGGCTATCGGAATTCAGTCCTGGCACACGCTGGGCACAGGGAGGCCCAATAAAAGAGCGGGAGAAAATTGGAACCCGCTGGAATGGCCGCTACTGGGAAGCAGAGGTTGGCGAGTTCGCTTTCGATGAAGACGGGGCAGTAGCAGAACTTGGAAAACTACCAGTAGACGCAGATGGCGATACGGAGCTGATCGCCGCCATGCGCGCCTACGTCACCAGCAAGTTCGGTCACGAGGTTGATCTGCCGTGATCGTCAACATCTAGGCGCTGCCGCTACACTATGTGAGTGACCGCCCCCACCCCTCCCAAACCCCCCCCACCAAAGCCGGGTGAACTCGGCTTCATCGACACTGAGGTCGAGTCGCTGGGCATCCTTGCAAAGTACGTGCGGGATAACAGGGAACTGGCGGCGAAGCAGGAAGCGGAGAGGCTGGCTAAACGGCTGGCGAAAAAGCCTACTTCTTAGGCTGCGCGGCTTCCCAAGTCGCCTTTTCCTTGAGCATTGCGGCCTTGAGTTTGTCGGTCAGGATGGGTTTCCCCTCGGCATCAAGCAGCGTCTCGGTAACCGAACAGTGGCACCGGTACCGGTTGCCGTCCCGCGAATAGAACTCCTTGACCTCTGCGGAGGTGAATACCTTGCTCGATCTGGCGGCATGCGTAGCCCGCGTCGTCGGCAATAGCGCACTAGTCCACAGAAGCCCAATCTTCAGCCCCAATTCCGCGCTGCTGTAGTCCGCCTCAGCCATACGCGCCTGCCTGAGCGTGTCGGTAATGTCGGTCTGCGCGAAAGAAGCCGCCCGCGATCTACTCACCTCCAGCCGCTCCATGATTTCAGTGCGCACGGCCTTGGGGTTCTTTCCATCCACCACGGCCCGCCCGATGATCTGGGCTAGGTCGGCCTTTTGCTGTGCGGCAAGTCCTTGCCAGTGCTCAAGGCTTCTTATTTGAGCCATGCCCAGCCTAGTTTTATAAGGAGTGCTGTAGATCACACTCTCAATAGTGCGCGTGGCGGCATATGCGGGCGATATGGCACTTAGATTGACTACTGATTGTGCAGTCCCTAGTTGTGCCGCCTCTTCCACATAGGCGGAATACCAAAAAGAATAGGCGGGGTCACGACCGGCAGCAAGCCATCTCTCGTAGGCAGCAACCAATTCGAGCGATATGGACTGTAATTGCTCAGGGGTAAGCCCGTATAAAACGCGGTCTGAAACATCATTAATCGCGTAAACGGGTATTCGATCAAACACCCCTTGAACATCTGCCAGCAACCCGGCATACCGCTTGTTTATCTCTGCAATGGCTTTGCGAAGAATGCGAGATGAGCCAGTCCTATCCTTTACGGTGCCGGGGATTATTGGATTCATTGTGCATTCGGGGCGAATGGGTGAAGTCTGGCCTTGGCTGACAAATACGCAGTACGTGCATCCTCTGAAGTTAGGAACCTTCCAAGGTATTTCACTTTCCCGTCAATGGTTATCGTTGCCTGCCAACGCCCCGTCTTTTTAATTTGCGTCACTCCAAGCACTCCGCTTGAGCTGCTAGAGCGGCATTTGTGGACGTTTTGCCCATTTTGTGATTTGTTGGCCTCTCTCAAATTGGAGAGCCTGTTGTCATTCCTGATGCCGTTTATGTGGTCAACGCCATGCACGGGCCAAACCCCGTAAACATAAAACCACGCCAGCCTGTGCGCTCTGTATCTGGCGTTTTCAACGCTTATGACGATGTACCCGAGACTCTTGTCAATCCCGCCAGCAACGTCACCGGCTTTGAATTGCTTTGATAGCGCAATGCTTATCTTGCGCGTAAAAATCCCAGTCTCTGGGTCGTAATGGAGTAATTCGCGCAGACGCTCTGCGGTAAGTTGTTTTTTCAAGGCAAGCCCCTTGCACAGCACAACGAAGGCGGCAGGCTTGCTTAAGGCTTTTCGGGGTGCATCCCTATCCGCACAACCCATGCTAGGGAGAGGCCGGGTCGCCTTCAGTCGGCAAGCCCTCGACCTTTAGCGGCTCATACCCCACCACCTTGCGCAGCTCGTCCACGGTGAACAGGTCAGGCACACCAGCGGCAAACGCCTCCTTCATTGCGGAAACCATGTCTTTCAAGTTCTGGATTTTCTTCTCGTCGCTGGGTGCTGAAATGTCTTGCCATTCAACCTCAAACTCACCGGCATCAATCAACCCGGCAGCCTGTAGGCGCGTCACCAGCTCAGTGATTACCGGCGTGAGTTCGTTGTCCTGGCGTGACTTGCAGCGATCATCCATGTCCTGCTTATCTTGGTCACTGGCTAGGCGTCCTGTCTGCTGTCCGAAAAGGATTGTGAAAGGAATCTGCACCGATGCGGCGAACAGATTGGCCGCGATCTGGAAAGCGCCAGTGGGGTCGCTCACCGTGGTTTGCAGTACGCCAGCCTTTGCCCCTTGGGTCACGATGGCCGCATCTTGGTTGCGGTTCACCTTCTTAACCTGCTCTTCGTGGGCCTTCTTGACGCTCAGTTGCTCACCATTCGGGCCGATGGCCGTGGGCGTGGCGTTGGCGTCATATTCAAATGTCAGGGTTCGGGCGCTGTTCTTCAGGTAGGACTCGCCACTACCGCCCGTGACCTTCTCCAAGTCCACCAGCGCATTGAAACCGGCACGGAGCAAAGGTACACCGTCGAACATGTCGCCCGCACTGCCCTCGGCCATGATCTGCACACGGCTGGGGTGCACATCCTCCCAGCCTACCGGTGCGCCGTCTGTATTCTCCAAAGACTCCATGCGCTTGGTGCGGTACTGGTACATCTTCGGAGTGCCGTAGTTTTCTTGCGTCTTGTCTTGATGCCAGTCCGTGACCTTGATTTGATCTTCAAACACGGGAACTAGATCGACCAAGCGCGAACCCTTCACCAGTGGCTGACTTAGCGGGAGATTGTCGGCAATGCGGTAAATCAGCGCGGCATAGCGGCCCACCATGTTTTTACGGTCAAGGTCGCGCAGCTTGGCAAAGACTTTGGCCGCTTTGAACGTGGCGCTTGTCTTCTCCTCCCATGGGGATTTGTCGTCCGAACCCGGCGTTTTGATTCGCGGCAGCTTCTGCCAGCACTTATCAAGCAGCCGATGCACGGCCCCATGCCCTGCCCCGCCTCGCTCATAAGCGCGGTACATCTGGGCGAACGTCACGACCTCCGGCCAGCCATACACGCCCCACGAGTCCGGGCGCTTGGCATCAATAGAGCCGGTGGAAAAGCCCAGAGCCTCGCGGGCGCGGATTACGTCTAGCTCGTTGACGGTGATTTGTTGCATGAGGGCCATGCTAGGTAGGCATCAGGTAAAGATACCGGCCTGCCCCCCGCCCTCAGGCGCATAGGCCATGACGATAGCGTCGGCCAAGTTTGGAGACGGAATGCCGCGCTTTGCCAAATCCTGCTTGCTCTCCACCTTTACCCGCCCGTTTGCGTCGTAGTTCCGCAGGGGTGTACTCAGTTCGTCAATCAACTGCTCAAGGTGTGGAAGGTCTGCGGACAGGCTAATCATGTCCGAGTGGTCGAACGTCTCCCCGTTGCGCACAGCGTTGAAGGTGTTGCGGAAACGGTCAGCAAGCAACCACCATGCCTGTGCCTTGATGTTGCTGAACATGTCCCGATTCTTGGTGCCCTTGCCCTGCGCGTCGGGCTTGTAGATGGCCTCGGGCATCCATACCGCGCCCCCTGCGTTGAACTTGGCGTATCGCAATGGCCTGCCGCCCGGATTCGCCTCGTTGATTTCCCCGAACTTGGCCCCGGCACTCGCACCCACGCCGATAGAGTCATACGTCACATCACATCCAAGCTCACGCGCTGCGTGGTAGACCCGTGTGCAGGACTTCAATAGCTCATCCTCTGCGGCCTTCCACATGTCGGCACCCAGCACCACAGAGCCGTGAGCATGTACCGTGGCGCACTTATCCTGCCCGCTGTCGGCAATGTCGAAGCCCATGCGCTTACGGCCCACAGGCTCAAATTTGAGGGTCTTGTGGGCGTCAATCGCGGCCATTATCCAAGACCGCTTGATGATGACTCCATCGTCGTCCTGCATCGGCTCCCCGCCGTAGATATGCGCGAACTCGTCCGGGTCTTCTGCCTTGGCGGCATTGATGATTCGGAGCATGGTTTCGCTCAGAAACGGGTTTTCGTCGTAGTTGATCTTTCGGACGATGGTGTCGGGCGGTGGGTTGATTACGAACCGCTTGTAGGCAAAGTCCGTCGCCAGTTTGGGGTTGAACACAATCCAGACCTGAGAGCCAGCCTTACGAATCGTCGGCTCAAGAATCTTCCACTGCTCTTCCGTCAGGTTGTGCGCCTCTTCAATCCACAGCACATCCACAGACTCCAAAGACTTGATTTCATCAATCGAGCGCCATAGGCCGTAGAACATGAATTCCGAGCCGGTAGCCATGTTGTAAATCTTGTCCCGCTGAACGTCAAAGCGCTCGGACAGGCCGAAGCGGTCAATTTGTATCTTCAGCAGCGCATAGACCGACTCGCTGATTTTGTTCTGGAACTGGCGCACACACAGCACCCGCAACTGATAGTTATCCGCTAAGAACGTCGCAAAGCCTGCCGCGTCCCACGACTTAGACGACGCCCGCCCACCGTACAGCACCCGATTTCGAGCCTTCTTTCTCCAAAAGTCTCGCAGTGCAGGATTGAGGGAGGGCTTTGCCTCACTTGCCATAGAAGTGATCTAGTCCGCTTGGAGCGGTTGCGACGCTGCTGTTTTCTGTACTAGCGCCCAAGGCCAGCCGCCCGATCTTCTGGGCTGACTCAAACGCACCAGACAGGGCGCGTAATTCATGCGGGCTGGAGGCGCTTTGCAGCATCTTTGCGGCCTTTGCACGGATGGCCTTCGCTACCTTCACGTCATCGCTGTTGAAGGCAATAAGCTCCTGCGCACGGCTTAAACCCACGCTTTCATTCACCACCGACGCGATTACCTTGACCGCTGCGGTGCGCTCTTTCACCCACCCCTCGCGCATCGCCCGCTGGCGTACCGTGCCCGGCTTCATACCGTGCTTTTCTGCCAGTTCCTTATATTGAATGGCGGTGTTGACGTACTCGGACTTGAGAGCGGGCCAGTCTGCCATTTACGCGCCCTCTGTGATGGCCTTGGTACTGTTGGCCTCAACCTCTGCGAAAGTCGCGCCTGTGGCCGCGTGGGTGGCTTGCTTGCCGGTGAATTCCTGCCAGCGGCGAACGATCACGTCCACATACTTAGGGTCTAGCTCCATCAGGCGAGCTTCGCGGCCTGTTTTCTCGCAGGCGATCAAGGTGGAGCCACTGCCGCCGAATAGATCAAGCACGACTGCGCCCTGCCGTGTTGTCTTGTCGATGGCCTCCTCGGCCAGCGCTACAGGCTTCTGGGTAGGGTGCGAATACTCTGCGGCCCCATCC
>JARXAU010000127.1 GCA_029865675.1 Rhodoferax sp. | reverse complement strand
CTCTTGCAGGGCGGGGTCGTCGGCCAGGGCAAATTGTTCGCCGGCCAGCCACTCCAGCTGGGCGTGCAAAAAATTGCCCGCTTGGGCGCCGCGCGCGAAGCTGTGCCAGGCGCTGGACGGCTGGGGCGCTAGGCGTGCCGCGTCCGACAGGTCGCCAGCAAGCAAGGCGGTGGCAAGAGGGGGCGGGGTCACAGGCAAGGCAAGCGTTTGGCTGATGGCGTTACGCGCGTCGGGGTCGTACTCACCCTCTCCTTCGTCGTCGGCCGGGCGGCTTTGGTGGATGGGCGACAGCTCAGACGGCGTGCTGGCCGCCGCCAGGTTTTTCACCATGCGCGAAAAGCTGCCAATCGCCCAGTCGCGCTCAAACTGGGCCTGGTAGACCAGCGGTGCGCGCAGTGGCGCGGGCGACTCGGCGCGCGCCAAGGGGGTGCGCGGGCTGTGCGCGGGCGCCGCCTGCAAGGCAATGCCCGCGCAGCCTGCGGCCAGGGCGTGCAGGCGGGCCTGCCAATCAGTGCTTTCATCCGCGTCTTCACCCCCCAGCAAGCGACCCAAGGCGCTCTTGTGCGTGGCGCAGTCCGCGCTATTGCCTACGCGCAGGGCCGAGAAACCCAGCCACAGGCGGTGCTGCGCGCGCGTGAGCGCCACGTACAAAAGGCGCAGGTCTTCGCGCAGGCGGTCGGCGTCTGCCTGGGCCAGTTGCGCGTCGCTGAATTGCAGCAGCACCTGGCGCTCTCCGTCGTCCTGCGCCAGCGCCACAAACGTCGTGTCTTTGCGTTCCTTTGCCCGAAAGCTGCACGCAAAGGGCAGGCAGACCACCGGGTATTGCAGGCCCTTGCTTTTGTGGATGGTGACGACCTTGACCAGATCGGCGTCGCTCTCCAGGCGCACGATGTGCGCGTCGGGCGGAGCGGCGCTCTCCTCGATTTGGGTGAGCAGCCAGCGGATGAGCGCGTGCTCGCCGTCGGCGCTGCCGCTGGCGGTTTGCAGCAGCTCGGCCAGGTGCAAAAAGTTGGTCAGGCGGCGCTCGCCGTTGATCGCATCGCGCCAGCGTGTGGTCAAGTTCAGCTGGTGCAGGGTCTGGCGCAGCATGGCCAGCACGCCCTGGGTGCGCCAGACGGTGCGCAGCAGGCGCAGTTGCTCCAGGCGCTGGTCAAAGGCCGCGTCGTCGTGCGCTAGCCAGGCCAGTTCGTCCAGACCCAGGCCCAAGGTGGCGCTGGCCAGCCCGGCGCGCACCAGGCGCACGTCTTGCGGATTGGCAACGGCGCGCAGCCAGTGCACCAGGTCGTGCGCCTCGGGGCTGTCAAACACCGAGTCGCGGTCCGACAAATACACCGAGGCCACGCCGCGCTGTTCCAGCGCCAGGCGCACCGCTGCGGCCTCTTTGCCCGTGCGCACCAGGATGGCGATATCGGCCGGGCGCAGGCGGGTGAAGGTGCTGGGCTGGCCGTCTGCATCCGTGTTATCGCCCCTGTGCTCGCCCTCGTCTGCGTCTCCATCTATGCCCGCGTCGGCACCAGCACTCGCAGCCGCAGCCGCAGCCGCAGCCGCAGCCGCAGCCGCAGCCGTACCCATACCTGCACCTGCACCTGCACTCGTGATCTCACTCTCGCTCGCACCCGCACCGGCAATTGCCTTGCCACCGCCCACCTTGGCAAAGCCGATTGCCGGGTCGCCCAGCCAGGCCACGATCTGCGCAGCGCAGACCTCGGAGAACCGCTCGCGCATCTCCGCTGAGTTATGGGTTTCCAGCGCGTGCACCAGGGTTAGGGCGGGCAGCGGGCCGCTGCCGTCCACCAGTTGAGCGGCCAGTCCGTGGGCCTGCACTTTGGCAAAAGGCAACGGGTTGTCTTTCCCGTGGCGGTAGCCAAAGGCGCCGCCCGCTTGGCTGCCTTCGGCCTGGGCAAAGCAGTGGTTGACCGCGTCCACCAGCGTAGCGGTGGAGCGGAAATTGGTTTGCAGCGCGTAGTGGCGCCCGGCGGTGGCCCGGCGCGCTTGCAGGTAGCTGGCGATGTCGGCGCCGCGAAAACCGTAAATCGACTGCTTGGGGTCGCCAATGAGCAGCAAGGCGCTGGCCGCGTCGTTCTGTGCCACGCGGTAAATCTGGTCAAAGATTTGGTATTGCAGCGAAGACGTGTCTTGAAACTCGTCAATCAGCGCCACCGGGTACTGCTGCACCAGGCGTTCGCGCAGGCGCTGGGCGTGGGGTCCTTGCAGGGCTTCGTGCAGGCGCGCCAGCAGGTCGGCAAAGCCAAAGTTGCCGCCCAGGCGCTTGCGCTCCAGCACCCGCGCGCGCACCCAGGCGGCGGCGTGTTGGCGCAGCGCCACGCCTATCTGGGGCAGCGCATCGCAGGCGGCGCGCAGGGCGGCAAATTCGGCGAATACGGGTGGGGGGGTGAATGGCGCAGCCTCGGCTTTGCGAACTTCCGACAGGCCTGTCGGCGTGAGACGCTCCCAGCCTGTTTGGAGGTCGGGCATGTCTAGGTCCACTTCTGCGCTCGCCCATGCGCGAACTTTGGTTAGCCAGCGGGCGTAGTCGGCGCGGCGCAGCCTTCGTCCATCCCAGTCTTTCTTGTGGCCGCTGAGTTGCCCGTCCAGCCAGTCTTGCATCCCTTGCGCACGCGCCGCCCAGCCCTGGCGCAATTGGTCCAGGGCGTGCTGGTGCGCCGAGTTGGCGTGGGCCAGCACCTCGGCCAGTGTGGGGGCGTTTGCCATCGCGCATACGTCATGGAAAGCAGCCTCGGGCGTTGCCTGTTCGACCAGGGCGCGCATGTCTTTGACCAGCGCGTCCACGCTGCGCCACACGCCCATGACCTGCGCCAGCGCCTGCGCGTCCAGCGGGTAGCAGGCCTGGCGCCAGTAGTCTTGGGCGGCCTCGGTTTGCAGGGCTTCTTCGTCGGCGACCAGGGTTTCGTCAAACAGGTTGCCGCTGTCAAAAGCGTGCTCGCGCAGCATGCGCTGGCACCAGGCGTCTATGGTGGTGACTGCCGCTTCGTCCATGCTTTGCGCGGCCAAGTCCAGCAGCCAGGCGGCGTGGCTGCGCGCCGGGCCGCTGGGGTAGTCGGCCAGCAGGGTGGCTAAAAACGCGTCGGGGGCGTATGGGCTATCACCGCGAAAGCACTGCGCCGCTTCAATCAAGCGGGCGCGGATGCGGTCCGACAGCTCGCGCGTGGCGGCGCGGGTGAACGTCATTACCAAGATTTCTGCCGGGCGCAGCGGTCGGGCAAAGCCATGGGTTTGGCCGGCGGCGTTGCCGTGGCCCAGCACCAAGCGCAGGTAGAGCGCGGCAATCGTCCAGGTTTTGCCAGTGCCTGCGCTGGCTTCGATCAGGCGGCTGCCCCACAGGTCTAGCAGCTCGGGCTGCAGGGGCAGGCTGGCGTCGACCGTGTTCATGTCTATGACTACGCCATGACTCGCGCCCATGTTCATGTTCATGTTCTGGTCCACGTCAATGTCTGCGCCATCGCTCGCGCCGTCATGGTCCTCGTGCGTGGCCGGCGTGTTCATGGCGTGCCCCCGTTGTCGTCTTCGTCGCTGGCACCGGCGTCAGCGCCCTGCTTGGGGTGCAGCGTGGCGCGCACATGGGTTTTTTGCCAGTCCAGCAGCGGCTGGTACATGGCCTGGGCCAAAGCGGTGAACTGGCCGTCGCTTTGCAGCACCTCCAAGTCCGGGAACACGCGCGCCATGCAGGCCTCTTCCACGTCGCCACGCAGGTGCTCTGCCCCCTCGTATTGCGCGCGCGCGGCCTGTTGCGCTTTGTCTGGCTGCTGTGCCTGCGCCAACCAGGCCAGCGCGGTTTTAGGCGGCAGGGGCAGGGGCGCTTGCATGCCCGTGTGCCAGAGTTGCAGCAACTGCTGCAGGGTGGTGCGCGCCAGCTCTGGGTCCATGGGCGTGATCTCAATCACGCTGTCGCGCCCCACCACCACGCCGCTGGCCTGCACGCCACTGGCAGCACTGGCCAGGCTGCGCAGCCAGGCGCCTAGCAACTGCTCGGGGCGGGGTTTGGGCTTGGTGGTTTTGGCGCACAAGTTGCCGGGTTCTAGTTGCAGCCAGGCGGTCTGCATTTCGCCCCCGGCGTCGCCGGGCACGGCCTGGCGCAGGCCATCCACCCAGTCTTCCAAGACGATGTCACCCGCCTGCAAGCGCAGTGCTTGGCGCGGTGCCGCAAGGGAAAAGCGTGTTTGCTGTGCGTGCCAAGCGCCCAATATGGCGGCCAGGGTGTCTTGCAACTGCTGCTGTGCCAGGTCGCCCAGGGCTTGCAGGGGCAGCGCGCCCGATTGGCGCAGCCGTGCCAGCGCCACTTGGGCCTCTGCGGTGGCGCTCTCAGCGCTGGGTGCGGCAGATGCGTCTTGCAGCAGGATTTGCACCAGCTGGTATGCGTCCAGGCCGCCCACAGAAAAAAGCTCGTCGTCCCACTGCGCGGGCGTGTCGTCGCCAAAGGCCACCAGCAGGCGCTGGCGAAAAAAGGCCTTGACCGGTTTGCGCAAAAACTGCGTGAGTTGCTGCAAGGTCAGCGGCACGGCGGGGTTGGGCACGAATGGAGACAAAGCATGACCCGCCAAGCCGTGGCCGTTGTCAGACCCCTCGGCGCCGGTCTGCTGGTGCATGGCGCGCCATTCGCGGGCGTAGGTGAACAAGGCGCTGTCGGCCTCAAAGTAGCGGCGGCTAAAGGGCTGCAGCGGGTGCTCGGTGGTGCGGCTGCTGACCACATCCTCGCCCCAGCCCGCACGCAGGTAGTCGCGCAACTGGGCCACCAGCACCGAGGCGGGTTGCTCGGCGTTGTCGCGCACATTGCGCCCGCTCCAGCTCACATACAGCAGGTGCCGGGCTGAGAGCACTGATTCGAGCATCAACTGGCGGTCGTCGTCGCGCCGCGAGCGGTCGCCGGGGCGGGTGGCGCCGGGCAGGGCCATCAGGTCAAAGTCGCTGTGCGTGCTGCGCCGGGGGTAGTCGCCGTCGTTCATGCCCAGCAGGCAAACTACCTCAAACGGAATGGCGCGCATGGGCATCAGCGTGCAAAACGTGACGCCCCCAGCACGAAAGCGCTGCTGGGGCTTGGGCAGTTCCAGCGCCTGCAGCCAGGCGGCGCGCGCGACTGCCAGCGGCACGCTTTGCGCAAACCCGGCTTGTTCGCAAGCGCGCTGCCAGGCCAGCAGGCTGCTCTGCAAGGCGGCCAGGGCCAAGCGGTCTTCCTCAGTCTCGGCTTGCAGCAAGTCGGCCAGCAGCGTTTGGCAATGCTGCACCCACTGTGTGGGCGTGGCGTCTACGGTGGCCAGCGTCCACCAGCGCATCAGCGCCTGCAGCAGGTGCGCCAGCGACCCGGCGAGTTCGGCCTCCAGGCCGCCCACTTCGGCATAAGGCGCAATCGTGTGCAGGCCTGTTAGCGCATCGCCGGCGCTGGTGTTGAAGGCCTGGTCGCCACTGGCGTAGCCCAGCAGCATGCGGCGCAGGCCAAACCAGGCGCTGTTTTGTTCGCCGCAGGCGCCCAGGCCTAAGTCTGCGCGGTGGGCGGCGTCCAGCCCCCAGCGGATGCCCGCGCCCACCATCCACTGGGTGAGCTGGGGCAGCGCCTCGGGCTCCACGCCAAAGCGCGCGGCCACGGCCGGCACTTCCAGCAGGTCCAGCAGCTCGCTCATGCGGCAGCGCTGCGCGGGCAAGCGCAGCAACCAGGCCACTGCGGTAATCAGCGGGCTGCTGGCCTGGGCGCCCATGTCGGCAATATCAAACGGGATGTAGCGCGCGTCACTGCGCTTGTACTGGCCAAACACGGCGCGGATCGCCGGGGCCAGCGCTTCAATGTCGGGCACCATGACGATGATGTCGCGCGGTTTGAGCGGCGCCTGCGCGGGGCCACTGGGCTGCGCCAGCGCTTGCAAAAGCTGGTCGTGCAGCACTTCCAACTCGCGCACCGCGCTGTGCGCGCTGTGAAACACGATGGAGCGGTCACGCGCGTCAATGGCGCGCGCCGGGTGTTCGTCCAGCGGTACCAGGTCGCGAATACGGTTTTGCACCTGCTGCAAGAGCGGGGTGTTAGTGGCCCCATCGCTGTCTTCGCTGTCGTCAAAGTAGTCAATCTTGGCCAGGGCGAACTGCTGTTGGCTGCGCGGGGCGTCGTCATAAGCGTCAAGCAGGCGCACAAAGTCGCGGCTTTGGCGGCCCCAGGCGGCCAGCAGCGGGTGGGCGTGGGCGTGCATGTCTTGCAGCGGCGTGTCCGTCAGGTTCTGGCCATTGCGCAGGGGCTGGCGGCGGCGCTGGGCGCGCAGCAAATCGCGCCCTTCCATGATGTCGCCCCAGTAGTAGCGGCAGGGGTTGGGAATGGCCAATATCACCTGGCTGTGCGGCGCCAGTGCCGCCAGCGCCTGCAAGGTGGCGCCTGGCATCTGGCTCATGCCAAAGGCGGTGACGCGCTGGGCCACCGCGCGCTCCAGCGGCTCGCTGCTGCCCAGGCGGGTTAAGAACTGCTGGTGCAGGCGCGGGCGAATGGATTGTTGCTGCGCTGGGCTGAGCGTGGCCAACAGGGCGCGCCACAGGGCGCTTTGCCACAGTTGGTCGGGTGCCAGGGCCTGGGCGCTGCCATCGGCCAGCAGCAGGTGGTCGTGACCGGCGGCCCAGGCTTCCAGCCAGTCGCTGCGGTAGTTTTGGTACTGGTCAAACAGGTCGGCGAGTTGGGTGGCCAGTTGCAACAGGCGCGCGGCATCGTCGTCGCGCAAAAAACCGGCCACCGGTGCAAACACAGGATCGCCTAAGAGGCCAGGCAAAAGCTGCATCAGGCGCCAGGCCATAGGCAGTTTGTCCAGCGGCGACTCGCTGGGCACCGCCTGCGCGCCCAGCACCTGGCGGTAGGTGCGCCACAAAAAGCGCGAGGGCAGTTCCACCCGGGTGGCGGCGCACACGCCGCCTTGGCGCGCCAGCTCCATCTTCAGCCACTCGGCCATGCCGTTGCTTTGCACC
>JARXAU010000156.1 GCA_029865675.1 Rhodoferax sp. | reverse complement strand
ATTGGATGGTGCCGCTGGCCATCCGCGCGCTCGCGACCAAGGGCAAAGTCTCGATTTTGGAGGTGTAGCCCTGGTCAGACTTGGCGATGCTGAGGCGCTTGAAGGTGCCGTCATCCTCAGGGCTCCAGCGCGCGCTTAAACCGACCAAGGCGCTGCGCTCATCGACCTCGGCGCTCACGCTGCGCCCCGCGCGGCCCATCAGGGTTTGCTGCACGAGAGCGTCGCTGCGCAAAAAGGCGGCGGCGGCAGCGTCTGTGACCCCCAGGCGCTTAAGGAGTGTGTCGGCCGTGTCGGTGCTACGGGTAAGGTCGGTGCGATACAAGCGCATGGCTTGGGCGGCCAAAGCGTCGAATTGCGGTGCAAGGGGCAAAGTCCCCACAGTTTCGACCACGGTTCTCTGGGGCAGCTTGGACGCGTCAGGACCGAGGTTGGCGACCGCGAAACTGGCGCCGGCGCCGCCCAGTAAAAGTAAAGTGATGGCAGCCAGCACCCGCTTGGGGTGGCGGCGCAATGCCAAAGCAGCGTTTTGTGCGGCGCTCAAGACCGCGTGGATCGATTTGAAACTCATTTGGGGGCTCCTCGCAGGGCGGGGGCGGCGGTCAGGTCTACCGTACCGGGGTGTGTTTTGGCGGCGACTAAAATCGTCAGCCAGATCCAAAACGCGCGTGAAATTCGATTTGCAGTATATCGGGCTTCAAAATCAGTCCGCAAAAGCGGCAGTCTTCCCCAGCCCCACACCACCTTTATGACCCAAGCAAGCCATTCCGCCCACCCCGTGACCGACCGCGTGCGCGAGGCGCTCGCTGTGTCCCTGCGCGGCTGCGATGAACTGATTCCCCAAGACGAGTGGGTGAAAAAGCTGGCCCGCTCCGAGGCCACAGGCAAGCCGCTGCGCATCAAGCTCGGGCTGGACCCGACCGCGCCCGATATCCACCTCGGCCACACCGTGGTGCTGAACAAAATGCGCCAGCTGCAAGACCTGGGCCACACGGTGATATTCTTGATTGGGGACTTCACCAGCATGATTGGGGACCCGTCCGGGCGCAACACCACGCGCCCGCCGCTCACTGCAGAGCAAATCAAGCAAAACGCCCAGACCTATTACCAACAAGCCAGCCTGGTGCTGGATCCGACCAAAACCGAGATCCGCTACAACAGCGAATGGAGCGACCCACTGGGCGCGCGCGGCATGATCCAGCTGGCCAGCCGCTACACGGTGGCGCGCATGATGGAACGCAATGACTTTCACGACCGATTCAAGGCTGGCCAGTCGATCAGCGTGCACGAGTTTTTGTACCCGTTGATGCAGGGCTACGACAGCGTGGCGCTGGAGAGTGACTTGGAATTGGGCGGCACCGACCAGAAGTTCAACCTGCTGGTGGGCCGCCAGTTGCAGACCGAATACGGCCAGGAGCCGCAGTGCATTTTGACCATGCCCCTGCTAGAAGGCCTGGACGGCGTGGAGAAGATGTCCAAGAGCAAGAACAACTACATCGGCATCTCTGAAGAACCCAACACCATGTTCGCCAAGGTGTTGAGCATCTCGGACGTGTTGATGTGGAAGTGGTACACGCTGCTGAGCTTTCAAAGCGAGGCCGCCATTGCCGCGCTGCAGGCCGAAGTGGCGGCCGGGCGCAACCCCAAAGACGCCAAAGTGGCGCTGGCCAAAGAAATCACCGTGCGCTTTCACTCTGCCGCCGCAGCGGACGCGGCCGAACAAGACTTTATCCACCGCAGCCAGGGCGGTATTCCCGACCAGATTGACGAGATGCAGCTCGGCTTAGGCGAAGGCGGCGAGGCGCTGGGCATTGGCGCCTTGCTGAAAATGGCCGGTCTGGCCGACTCCAGCGGCGCGGGCAACCGGTTGATTGATGGCGGCGGCGTGCGCGTGGACAGCGTGGTGGTCAGCGACAAAGGCCTCAAGCTGGGCGCGGGCACCTATGTGCTGCAAGTGGGCAAGCGCAAGTTTGTGCGCGTGACCCTGGCCTGATCCCCGATGCAAGCGCTGATCCAGCGGGTGCGCCGCGCCAGCGTCACCGTTGACGGTGTGGTGGTGGGGCAGATCGGTGTGGGCCTGCTGGTGCTGGTGTGCGCCGAGCACGGTGACACCATGGCGCACGCCGACAAGCTGCTGGCCAAAATACTCAAGCTGCGCATCTTTGGCGACACCGACGGCAAGATGAACCGCTGCGTGCAAGACCTGGACGGCGCGGGCCTGCACGGCGGCCTGTTGGTGGTGAGCCAGTTCACCCTGGCCGCCGACACCACGGGCGGCAACCGCCCCAGCTTCAAAAACGCCGCCGCTCCCGACCTGGGCCGCGCGCTGTACGACCACTTTGTACAGCATGCGCGCGTTTTGCACAGCGAGGTACAAACCGGCGTGTTTGCGGCGGACATGCTGGTGGAACTGGTGAATGACGGGCCGGTGACGATTCCTATGCGGGTCGCAGCGGGAGACTAAGCTGAGCGGGCTGTTGTGCGGCCACACACCGGGCGGGTGCCAGGCGCAGGTCAAGTGGGTGTGACGCACAACCAAGAGCCGGATGAATACCGTTTTGGCGCAATGGTTCAATACCTGAACGCTAAGCCTGAGCAAAATTGAGCCCACAACGCAAGCCAGTCTAAGAACGCAAGCAATCCCATCGCCCTAGTCAACCAATTTTGGCCTTAGAGCGCCAGCCGTCTGCGCAGCCCGACTCGTAAGAAAGAAAAAGCATGAACTGGAACCAGACCCACGCCTTGGTAACAGGCGGGACCCGCGGCATTGGCCGAGCACTCGTTGATTTTTTGTTGGAAAAGGGCGCTGCGGTCACGGCCACTGGCCGCACCGACTCCAGCGTTGACAAGGCCCGCCTGGATTGCCCAAGTGTGAACTGGCTCGTTTTTGACCAGTCGGATCCAAACCAGCGTGCCGAACTGGTAACGCGCATGCAAGGCAAGGGGGTCAATTTGCTGATTCACAACGCAGGTGTTCAGCAGCTGCGTGACTTCACCCAAGAGGGCGAAAAACTGGACTTCCCAACACAGCTTGAGACGGCCATCAATTTCATCGGGCCGGTCGAACTGAGCCGGCTGATGTTGCCCCACATGCGCCATCAAGCAGATGCGCGTATTGTTTTTGTCACCTCGGGGCTGGCATTGGCCCCCAAACGAAGCAGCCCGGTCTACTGCGCCAATAAAGCAGGCTTGCGCTCCTTTGCCAAATCGCTGCGCGCCCAACTGCGCCATGCGCAGTGGCACATTGAAGTGACCGAGGTCTTGCCCCCGCTGGTGGACACTGACATGACGCGGGGCCGGGGGCGGGGCAAGATATCGGCCCAAGCTGCAGCGCGCCAGATCGTGCGCGGCATTGCGGCGGGTAAGCCTGAGATTTATGTAGGAGCCTCCGCTCTGCTGCGCGTGATCAGCCGCATCAGCCCTGCCTTGGCAGAGGCCATCATGATTGATCGCTAGCAGCGTATGCACTACCTGCGTTCAATGCTTGGGCGTTTGCTCAAGTTGGCCCAAACCGCACTTTTGCGCCATGGCACCGAGCCACGTGCCTTGGTAGTCCTCGCACTTTTATCGGTTTTTGATGGATTCGTGCCCATGTTGCCGGCAGAAGTTTTTGTGCTGGTCTTACGCATTTTGCAGCCGCAAAGAGGCAAGCTCATTGTGCTGGTGTTCGCGCTGGCTTCTGCTCTGAGTGCCTTGCTCTTGGCCCTGCTACTGGGAACGCTGAGCTCGTCGGCCGAATGGCTGGGTCTGCAGCTGCTGGGCGCGCAATGGGATCAAGCCTTGACGACCGTGCGTGCCTGGGGGCTCGCCACCATGGTGCTGCTTGCAGCTTTTCCGGACACCCCGCGCACTTCGATTGCGGTACTCGCCTTGAGTGGCGTGTCGCCTGCGTCGATAAGTTTGATGGTGTTTGCGGGCAAGCTCGTCCTCTACGCCAGTCTGTTGGCTTTGATGCATTACTTGCCCTCGCGGCTGGGCCGGTGGCGCAGTGCAGATGCGGCATGGCAGCGATGGCTGCAGCGCCGCGCGAGCCGCTTTGTTGCCTACAGCCGCCGCATCCGCTGGCTGGCGCGTCGCACCGGACCTGGTTTTTCACCCCGCGAAGGAGTTTCTTGATGCGCCGTTCATGTCTGCTTTTCATTCTTGCTTCTATGGCTTCTGCCGTGGGCTTTGCCAGCCCCGTGCCGGTGCTTAGCGTGGCGACCATTGACGCCAGTGGTGAAAAGGTGGTGTTGACCGACCAGGTTTATGCAGACGAACGCATCACGCGGCGCTTTGAGCGGGGAACAACGTTGCTCTACCAAAGCCAAGTGAAGGCGACGCGCGAGGGGTTTGTGGCGGAAGTGTCCGCTGGGCACCCCACCCAGTTGGGAACTGTCAGCGTTGAGAGGGGTGCTTTGGTGGCCAAAGACGCCCAACGAAAGCTGCTGTGGACCGAGGTTTTGAAGGCACCCTTGTGCTTGCCTGAACTGACCGCCGAATTCGTGCGGGCCCATTGGAGCGACTTAAGGCCTGGCGCTCCTGCCGTGGCATGCGTGGTTCCCATCATCAAAGCCAAGAAAGTGGCGCCGGTGAAGTTCGTGCGCTTGCCCGATGCCGAGAACGGCACCCGACGCGTGGAGTTATTGCCCGGAAGCTTTGGAATGCGGTTTTTCTTGAGCCCCACTACCTTGACCTTTAGCGCGGACGGCGCACGGCTACTTGGGCAAAGCGGCCAGTTTGAAACCACCAAAGACCCTGCAGGCAGTCCGAGTTACTTGAAGGGTGTGGGCGTAGTGACTGTTTCCCGCGAGGCCTAGGTCTGGACCAAAGACCGTTTTGGCGGCGCCAGCCCCACACCGTGAGCGAATTCGCCAGCCTGGCCCTGGTGCGGGCACTTTTGATGCACGCCATCCGGGAAGGGGGTGTGCAATGCCTGGTGCAGCTGGGCCGGGGCGTTCACCATTTCTCTGCCGAGCCAAGCTTTCGGGCCATGACGCCTGCTACCACGCCCTTGGATCTTTTGCAACGCGGGCAAAGGCTGGAGAAATACCGCCATTCCTTGCACCGAGTGGAGCTGTTGGAGAGCGCAGAAAACCACCCGCAGGATGTCGCCGCTCTCACTCAATACGGATTCTCAAAGCCCAGGCGCGCCATGATCTCGCTCTCGCGCAGCTCCATCACCTGCGCGTCTTCGTCGAGTTCGTGGTCCCAGCCTTGGGCGTGCAGTGCGCCGTGGACGACGAGGTGGGCGTAGTGGGCTTGCAGGGTTTTGCCCTGGTCTTTGGCTTCCTGGGCGACCACGGGGGCGCACAACACCAGGTCGGCGGTGACGACGGGCTCTAGCGTGTAGTCAAAGGTCAGGACGTTGGTTGCGTAGTCCTTTTTGCGGTACTGGCGGTTCAGCTCCTGGCCCTCTGGGGCGTCGACTATGCGCACGGTGATTTCGGCGTCACTTGCCAGGGCGTGGCGCAGCCAGCGCGCCACTTTGTGGCGGGGCAGGGCGGCGCGGTGCAGGTCGGCGCCTTGCAGCTTGCCGAATTGAAGGGACAGGGTCAGGGCGTGCAGCATGGGCGAGTCAATCGTCAGGTGGGATGGCTTTACAGCGTGGCTTGCGGCGTGTCTTACAGCGTGGTTTTGCTACGCGGCGCGCGGGTCTTGGGCAGGCCGGTGCGGGGCGCGGCCACTTCGGGCTCGGGCAGCGCGTGCGCGCTGCGCAGCGCTTGGGCGATTTCTTCTTGCACGCGGGCGGCGTCGTAGGCGTCCACAATGCGCGCCACCAGCGGGTGGCGCACGATGTCTATGCTGGTCAGGCGGGTGATGGCAATGCCTTCGACGCGGCGCAGCGTGCGTTCGGCGTCGATCAGGCCGCTGAGCTGGGTTTTGGGCAGGTCGATCTGACTCACGTCCCCGGTGATCACGGCCTTGGTGCCAAAGCCGATACGGGTGAGGAACATCTTCATCTGCTCGGGCGTGGTGTTTTGCGCCTCGTCCAGAATCACAAAGGCGTTGTTCAGCGTGCGCCCGCGCATAAAGGCCAGCGGCGCGATTTCGAGCGCCTGGCGCTCAAAGGCTTTTTGCACTTGCTCAAAACCCATCAGGTCGTAGAGTGCGTCGTACAGGGGGCGCAAATACGGGTCCACCTTTTGGTTCAGGTCGCCGGGCAAAAAGCCCAGGCGCTCGCCGGCTTCTACCGCCGGGCGGGTGAGCACAATGCGCTGCACCGCGCTGCGCTGCAAGGCGTCCACGGCGGCGGCCACCGCCAGGTAGGTTTTGCCCGTGCCGGCCGGGCCGATGCCGATGGTGATGTCATGGCTGGCGATGTTGTCTAAGTACAGCGCCTGGTTGGTGCTGCGCGGCTTGAGGTCCGCGCGCCGGGTTGACAGCGTGGGGCCGTCGCTTTGTTCGGTCGATCCGTCGCCCGAGAGCATGAGCTGCACCGTGGCGGCTGGAATGGCGCGCGCCGCCATTTCATACAAAGCCTGCAACACGTCCATGGCCCGCTGCGCTTTGACCTTGGGGCCATCGACCTTGAACTGCTCGTGCCGGTGGGCAATGCGTACGCCCAAAGCCGTCTCAATGGTGCGCAGATGCTCGTCGGTGGGGCCGCACAGGTGGGAGAGGCGGGTGTTGTTGGGCGGCGAGAAAAGGTGTCTGAGAATCAAGTTGATAATTCCGGGCTGGGTGGCAGAGGGGCGGTGCGCAGCGATGCGCCTCGACCCCCATGATAGGCACTAACTTTCAGGTCAATAACAAAGGCACCCATGATTGGCAAACTCACAGGCACCCTCAGCGACAAAAACCCGCCACAAGTGATGGTGGACTGCGGCGGCGTGGGCTACGAGCTGCAAGTGCCCATGGGCACGTTTTACAACCTGCCCGCGCTGGGCGAAAAAGTGTCGCTGCTGACGCATTTTGTGGTGCGGGAGGACGCGCAAATCTTGTACGGTTTTGGCTCACCGCAAGAGCGCGCCGCGTTTCGCGAGCTGATCAAAATATCGGGCGTGGGGCCGCGCACCGCCTTGTCAGTGCTCTCAGGCATGAGCGTGGCCGATCTGGCGCAGGCCATCACCCTGCAAGAACCCGGGCGCTTGACCAAGGTGCCGGGCATTGGCGCCAAAACCGCGCAGCGCCTGCTGCTCGAACTCAAAGGCAAACTCGGCGCCGACATTGGCGCACCCCTGGGCGCGGCCAGTGGCGCGCAGTCCGACATCTTGCAAGCGCTGCTGGCGCTGGGCTACAACGACAAAGAGGCGGCGCTGGCCCTTAAAGCGCTGCCGTCCGATGTGGGCGTGAGTGACGGCATCAAGCTCGCGCTCAAGGCGCTGGCGCGCTGAATCGCTGGCCACCGCAACCGCTTCTCCTTCGATCGCGGTGCATTTTGGGGGGCTTGCCCAAGTCAGCTTGGGGCTTTCCGCCCCCAGTCCCTTGCATTGTGCAAACTTCTGATTTTTGTAGTCAAAAAACGTATCAATGTTTAATCAAATACCTTACGATGCTTGCGGTTGAGGGGCTCGGAGGGAGCTTTCACCCATAAACCAATGGCAAGCAATGACCGTTTACATAAAAACCGCAGCCGGGATGGAGGCGATTAACAACCCGCAGGCCGCCCTGCCAAGGCGGTTGCGGACCTTGCTGATTTGCATTGACGGCAAATCGTCACTACAGGCATACATTAAAAATTTGCCCTCTTTTGGCGACGTTGCTGCGCTAATGGACTCCCTTCGGGAGGCTGGTCTGATCGTAGTCCTTGGGCAAACCGATGCACGTTCAAGCGCAAACAGAACTGCGGCTGTTCCCGGCATTCCCGTATCCGAAGTGCAGGGTCTCGACGAATCCTTTCACCGAGCCACCGCACGCGCGCTCACATTGCGGCAAGCCATCGACGCGATGGGTGATTTTGTTTCACAGCACCTGCCGAGTAACGCAATAGAAATTGTGCTCATGCTCGACAAAGTGGACTCGGTGGACGAGCTCAATCAACTGATGCCGAGTTACAGAGAGCTAATTCGCCCCTTCGGGGCAAAGGCAGCGCTGCATCTCCGTCAACTTGCGCCCCTCACGGAAAACAAGTTTCCCTGAAATTTTTATTACCTTTGATAGGAGTGATTCATGTTGATCCGTCTGTTGTACGTGAGCACAGCGCACAAAAATGTGGGCTTGGATGAGTTCAGGGCCATACTGGCCCAGGCGCAGACCAATAATGAGGCGCGCGATCTCACGGGCGTGCTTGCCTTTAACTCCAAGATGTTTTTGCAAGCATTAGAAGGTGCGCGTGACCAAGTCAACACGCTGTATGGCAAGTTGCTGCGCGACCCACGGCACCATTCGGTCACGATGCTGAGCCTGCAAGACATTGAGCGGCGGCAGTGGGCAGATTGGTCCATGGGTTTTGTGGCACCAAACTCGGCCAACCGAGCGCTGCTGCTGAAGTACTCGGAAAGCAGTACGTTTGACCCCTACAAAATGCCAGCTGAAGCCGCTTTGCAAATGTTGCAAGAGTTAGCAGCCGCGACGGTAAGCGTAACCGCAGCCACAGCCACCGAACGCCCCGTCGCCGCAGACGAAGAGCAAGGATTTTTCTCCCGATTCATTAAGAAGCCTGAGGCCGCCCTGCGGTAGACCAAACATCAAAAAGCCCCGCAGGACTCGCATCCTGCAGGGCTTTTGTTTTGCGGCAGCGCAGGCCTTGCAGCCTGCGCCCAGCCAGCGTAGGTTCACATGCCCATGCCGCCCATGCCACCCATGCCACCCATATCACCGCCGCCCATGCCACCCATGCCGCCACCGGCTTCGTCTTTGGGGGCTTCAGCAATCATGGCTTCGGTCGTCAGCATCAAAGATGCCACCGATGCCGCGTTTTGCAGCGCGGTGCGGGTTACTTTGGTGGGGTCCAAGATACCCATTTCGATCATGTCGCCGTAGGTGTCGTTGGCAGCGTTAAAGCCGTAGTTGCCCGAACCCGCCATCACCGCGTTCACCACCACAGAGGCTTCGCCGCCGGCGTTGTACACGATCTCGCGCAGAGGCGCTTCGATGGCTTTCAACACCAGTTTGATACCGGCGTCTTGGTCGGCGTTGTCGCCTTTGATGGTGCCAGCGGCTTGCTTGGCGCGCAGCAGAGCCACGCCGCCGCCAGCCACAATGCCTTCTTCCACTGCAGCGCGGGTAGCGTGCAGGGCGTCTTCCACGCGGGCTTTTTTCTCTTTCATTTCGACTTCGGTGGCAGCGCCGACCTTGATCACTGCCACACCGCCGGCCAGCTTGGCCACGCGCTCTTGCAGTTTTTCACGGTCGTAGTCGCTGGTAGCTTCTTCGATTTGCACGCGCACTTGCTTGACGCGGGCTTCGATGTCGTCCGCCGCACCGGCACCGTCGATGATGATGGTGTTTTCTTTGCCCACTTCGACGCGCTTGGCGGAGCCGAGGTCAGCCAAAGTCACTTTTTCCAGGGTCAGGCCGATTTCTTCAGCAATCACCTTGCCGCCGGTCAGGATGGCGATGTCTTCCAGCATGGCTTTGCGGCGGTCACCAAAGCCAGGGGCTTTGACGGCGACCACTTTCAAGATGCCACGGATGGTGTTCACCACCAAAGTTGCCAGGGCTTCGCCCTCGACATCTTCGGCAATGATCAACAAAGGACGGCCGGCCTTGGCGACTTGCTCCAGCGTGGGCAGCAGGTCACGGATGTTGCTGATTTTCTTGTCGTACAAGAGCACGAAAGGGTTGTCCAGCAAAGCGGCTTGCTTTTCGGGGTTGTTGATGAAGTAGGGCGACAGGTAGCCGCGGTCAAACTGCATGCCTTCGACGATGTCGAGTTCGTTGTCCAGCGACTTGCCGTCTTCCACGGTGATCACGCCTTCTTTACCGACTTTGTCCATGGCCTTGGCGATGATGTCGCCGATGCTGGAGTCGCTGTTGGCAGAGATCGAACCCACTTGGGCGATTTCTTTGGTCGTGGTGGTGGGCTTGGAGGCTTTCTTCAGCTCTTCGATCAGGGCGTGGACCGCCTTGTCAATGCCGCGCTTGAGGTCCATGGGGTTCATGCCAGCGGCCACGTACTTCATGCCTTCGCGCACGATGGCTTGGGCCAACACGGTCGCGGTCGTTGTGCCGTCGCCAGCGTTGTCAGACGTCTTGGAAGCGACTTCCTTGACCATCTGCGCGCCCATGTTTTGCAACTTGTCTTTGAGTTCGTTTTCTTTGGCGACGGACACACCGTCCTTGGTCACGGTGGGGGCGCCGAACGAGCGCTCCAACACCACATTGCGACCCTTAGGCCCCAAAGTCACTTTGACCGCGTTGGCCAAAATGTTCACACCTTCAACCATGCGTGCG
>JARXAU010000067.1 GCA_029865675.1 Rhodoferax sp. | reverse complement strand
TGGTCGTCAGCGCTGCGATTTGCGCGGTGGTGAGCGCTTGCAAATTAGTGCTTGTCAGGGCCACCAAGTCGGCTGTCTGCAAGGCTACGATCTGGTCCGTCGTCAAGGCCCGTGCGTTGGCAGTGCTCATGCCAGCGACTTGGGCGGTGCTCAGTGCGACCACTTGGTCGGTAGTGAGTGCTGCGACTTGGGCCGTGGAGAGCGCTTGCACATTGGCCGTGGTGAGAGCCACCAGGTCTGCGGTCTGCAGAGCTGCGATCTGGCCAGACGTTAGGGCGCGCACATTGGCCGTGCTCATTCGAGCAACTTGGCCCGTGGTCAGCGCGACAATTTGTGAGGTGGTCAGGGCCGCTACTTGCGCTGTGCTGAGCCCGACGATCTGGGCCGTCGTAAGCGCAGCGACTTGGCTGGTGGACAGCGCAGCAATTTGTGTGGTCGAAAAATTTGAAACTGACATATAGCACCTAAGTTTCTAAACAAAATTCTGAAGAGGCGATCGAGATGGCCAACTGCTTCACGTACAAAGTTGATCGAGAGATCGTCGGATCGGTAAGACGAAGCTTGTGCCTCGGCTGCTCCCCACTCGGCTCGGCTCGGTATGCACACGCGCGCCGCAACCCTTTCCAAAAAGACACATTCCCCATCATTTTAAGCATTAAATGCATTTTTTTTGATTTTTTAGGTGTAACGTTTGTTTTTAATGATGTACACAAATAATTTATATTTTTCGGTTGGGACACGCTAAAAAGTAGTTCTAAATTGACTCAAGAAACCGCTTGGGCTGCCGATGCCGTGCGTAACGAGGTAGTGCGCATAAAACAGGCGACCAACATGATCGAAGCAGACCCAACCGCAGCAGAGTCACAACCCGCACCCAGAAGCCGTCACCGCTTCACCCACATGGCAGTTGGCGATTCGATCTTGATCGACGACTTCCGGCTGGCGCAAAGCGCACGGGTTTCGGCGATCAACTTCATCAAGCGCCACGAGTTGGCTTGGAAATTTGGGATTCGCAAGACCGGCGAGGGCTGGCGCATTTACAGATTGCATTGACATTCAGGGCTCGCGGATGGATTCGTTGAGTGCTTTGGTCAGTGGCCACAGCAGGTAAGACATCACCGAACGGGTGCCGACCACGATTTCTGCGGCAAGCGTCATTCCCGGCAACAGCCGGGCGCGATCGGACAGGTTTTTCAGTTTTGTGTCGCCCAAAGCCACGCGGCTGACGTAAAACCCGTCCAATCCACCCGACATGGCGGATTCGCGCCGGAAAGCGTCCTCGCTGATGGTGCGTACTTGTCCGTCCAAGGTGCTGTGCTTCTGAAACGGAAACGCATCGAGCTTGACGCGCACCACGTCCCCTTCTTTGATGTAGCCAATGTCCAGCGCGTCGATCTTGACCTCGGCCTCCAAAGCCGCGCCCAGCGGCACCAGAGTGAACATCTGCTCAGCCGCCTGCACCACAGAGCCCTGCGACAGCTTGGCCATGTCAAGCACCACGGCATCTACGGGCGAAACCAGCGCCACCAGCTGCTTGCGTTTATCGGCTTTTTGCAATTGTTCTTTGATGCCGTCCCGGTCGCGTGCGGTGGTGAGCAGGTCTTCCATGGTCTTTTGCCGCCACGCTTTGGTAAAGGCCGTCTTTTCAGACTGCAGTGCGGCTAACTCATTGCGCAGCTCGCTTTCCCGGTTTTGGGCCAGTTGCAGCTCCCGCTCGGCGGCCAAGCGCCGTTCGCGGGCTTCGAGCAATTGCAGACGGGCGCCGAAGTTTTGCGCCATCAGGGTTTCTTGCATGGCCTCCATCTCATTCAAGGACTTCATGCGCTGCTCCATGACCGATTGGTCGCGCCGGTTGGTCTCGATGCCAGCCGCTAGGCGAGCCAGGTTTTGCTCCAACTTGGCCAACTGGGCGGAGAAATTGGCCTGTCGCTCGCGCGAGAGCTGAGCCTGCAGCACAGCGTCGGCGTCCTTTGCAGGCTGCGGCGTGCTTTTCCCCAGCAACTCCGCGCTCAGGCCACGCGTTTGGGTGTCTAGGCTTTGCAGGCGCGAGCGCAGTTGCGCCTCATCGGCCTGGGCAAAGGTCGGGTCTAAGGTGGCCAGCACCTGGCCTTGCTTGACCACCTGCCCCACCCGCACTTCGATTTTTTGAATGATCGAGGTCTCGAGCGGCTGGACCACAATATTCGGCAAGGGGTTCACCAAGCGTCCCGAGGCCACTACCACGCGCTCCACCTCAGAAAAACTCGCCCACACCACAAACAGCAACAATGCCAAGGCCAGCATGTGCACGGTGACACGCAAGTAAACAGGTAGCGGGCTGCGCTCGATCGCATCTGCATCGGGCAAAAACTCCAATGCGGTGGTGTGCTTGCCGCGCCGCGCCTTGCGATTTACATATGACTGGTCTGTTGGTTCCATAGGGTCTGGTAGGTTTCGCATCGGGTAAGCAACTCGCTGTGGCGACCGCTGTCGATGAGTTGGCCGTTTTGCATGACCAAGATGGCGTCCGCATTGACCAGGGTCGACAGGCGGTGGGAGATCATCACCACCGTCCGGCCCACCGCGATGCGCGACAGGTTGCGGATGAAAATGCTTTCACTCTCAGGGTCAAGCGCGCTGGCGGCTTCGTCCAAAATCAAAATGCTGGGCCTGGCCAGCAAGGAGCGGGCAATCGACAAGCGTTGCTTTTGCCCGCCCGAGAGGTTGGCGGCGTTTTCTTCGAGCAAGGTGTCATAGCCCTTGGGCATGCGCTCAATGAATTCATCGGCCCCGGCAGCCTGGGCCGCCGCCACCACTTCTTCAAAAGAGGCGTCGGGCTTGGTGGCCACCAGGTTCTCGCGCACCGTGCCGCGAAACAAAAAGTTCTCTTGCAGCACGACGCCAATTTGGCGGCGCAAGTGCGACAAATCAATCTCGCGGGCATCTACGCCGTCAAAGCGCACCAGGCCAGCTTGCAGCGGGTACAGGCCTTGGATCAGCTTGGTGAGCGTGGTTTTGCCCGAACCGCTGCGCCCCACAATACCCACCACCGTGCCTGCGGCAATCGCGAAACTCGCTTTGTTCAGAGCCGCCGTGGTGGAGCCGGGGTAGCTAAAGCTCACCTGGTCAAAACTGATGTCGCCTTTGAGCTGCGGTCGCAAGCCGCCCGCACCGGCGCGACCCTCGGGCGCCCGGTTCATCACCTCACCGAGCATGCGCACCGACAAAGCGGTCTCTTGGTATTCATTGACCAAGCCGACCATCGCAATCAGGGGCGCGGTCACCCGGCCCGAAATCATCTGAAACGCAATCAAGGCACCCACACTCAAGGTCTGGTCAAACACCTGTTGCGCGCCGATCACGATGATCACCACTGGCAACAGCTTCCCCAGAAAATCGGTAATGGCATTTCCAGTGATCGACACGCGGCCCAAGCGAAAGTGCATGGTGATGGCCTCGGCCGAGCGCTGGTCCCAAATGCGGCGCTGCGTGGGCTCGATGGCCAAAGCCTTGACGGTGCGCATGCCGTGAATGGTTTCCACCAGCATCGCCTGGCGCTGGCCTTCCGCTGAATACAACGCGTTGAGGCGACGCTGATAGGTCGGGACCATGGCGCCAATGACCGCTGCAATCAGGCCGGTAAACAGCAAGACAATCATCGCCAGTTGCACCGAATAGGCGAACAGAATCGGCAAAAAGATAAAAAGTGACACCGTATCCAAGCCGGTGAAGAAAATGCGCCCCGTCAGAAAGTTGCGGATCTTTTCGAGCTGCTGCATGTGGCGCGTGACGACGCCCGCAGTCGTGGTCTCAAAATAGTCGATCGGCAGCGACAGCAAATGACCAAACGTGCGCCGAGTCAGGTGCATGTCAATCTTGTTGGTGGCTGCAAGCGTCAACATTTGGCGCAGGTAACCGAAGATCGAGTCAAACGCCAGTGCAATCACAACGCCGATGGCCAGCACCCACAGGGTGGTTTCGCTTTGGTGAGTGAGCACTTTGTCGATCACCAGTTGAAAAAACACGGGCGAGGCCATGCCCAGCAAATGCATGGCCAGGGCCGCGATAAAGATGTCGCGAAACGCCTCCTTTTGCTTCCATATCTCGGGAATAAACCATGCAAAACCGAAACGTTGGTCGGGGTCGGTGAGCTTGTGCTCGCGTTTGAGCAAGACCACTTGCCCGTCCCAGCGCGCGCAAAACGTACGTTCGTCTTCGAGCACCACCAGCGCTTGCGCAGCCGTGGGGTCGAGCAGCGCGATCTTGCCTGGGCCCTCTTGGCGCATGCCCACCACAATCATGAAGCTGCCATCGCGCATGCAAGCCATGAGCGGGAACACGCCCCCCTGGGCCATCAGACCGGTCCAAGAAAGATTCTCAACCTTAGCCTTCAGGCCAATGTCTGCTGCCATACGCAGCAGCACCATCGGCCCGGGCTCTTGGGCACCCACCGCAAAATTCGCAATCAGGCGTTCAGGGCTGACCTGCAGCCCGTGGTGCTGGGCAATGGCCGTGAGGCACTGTATGCCGGTGTGGAGAGACGCTGCTCGCATAGCGATCACAGGACGCCTGCGCCCAGGCGCCCGCAGCGCGCCCGTTTACGCCCCCTGCGCACGACGCACCCAAATCCGCAGCCTTTGGCCGCAGCGCAAGGGCCATTGCCTTTCAAACTCCGCATGGAAACGCTTTCGGTGTCGGCTGGTAAACAGGCCATGAGGGCAAGGGGGGTGCAAATGGGCGGTGTTTTCGTTGGTCGACGCATAAGCCTTGCCACAGCACATTGCATGCCATGGCACTTGGACGGGTTTACGTCACCAGCGCGCTGCGCCGGTAATTGGCGCCACCGCAGGTTGGCGGGCAGCTTGATCTTGCAAATGGCTTGTTTTTTGCTTAATTAAGCTCAGCGTGACGTTTGCACGACCCAGCCAACGCCGCACCGCAACCGCCGTCCATTACCCGCCCCATGCCACCCAATATTCCGACCTTTCCACCACCGGCAAGCACCGGCGCAAACTGTTGGCAGTGCCGCTTTTTCGCCACCAGTTGGGACCCGGCGCTTCCTTACAGCTGCAAGCTGCTCGGCTTCAAGTCGCGCATGCTGCCCTGCCTGCAGGTGCAGCAGCTCGACGGCCGGGCCTGCCAGGGCTTTGCACCCAAGCCAGCTGCCAAGGTGTCGGCCAACCGTCAGTAAACCAATCAAAGC
>JARXAU010000064.1 GCA_029865675.1 Rhodoferax sp. | reverse complement strand
CCACCACTACGGCGTCGGCTGGCTCCGCGGCGCGATCTTGGCTTACATGAAGAAGTTTCATAACGCTGCACAAGCCACCATGGTGCCTACGGCGCAGCTACAAGGCGAACTTGCGGCCAGCGGATTCAAACGTCTGGCGGTGGTGCCGCGCGGTATCGATACCCAGTTGTTTTCCCCCGGGCACCGCAGTTCGGCCTTGCGCAGCCGTTGGGGTGCGGATGAGCATTCGAGGGTGATCTTGTATGTGGGGCGCTTGGCCGTGGAGAAAAACCTGGGTTTGGTGATCCAGAGCTACCGGTCCTTGAAACTGCGGCACCCCGACATCAAGCTGGTGCTGGTGGGCGACGGCCCGATGCGCGCGGAGTTGGAGCTCAAACACACGGACATCGTCTTTGCGGGTTTTCGCGTCGGCGAGGACTTGGCACAGCATTACGCCAGCGCGGACATTTTTGCGTTTGCGAGCAAGACGGAGACCTTTGGGAATGTGACGATAGAGGCCATGGCCTCCGGTCTGGCCGTGGTGGCATTCCGGCATGCGGCTGCCGGAGAACTGATTGTGTCGGGCGAAAACGGAGTCCTTGCCGACCCGAAGCATGAAAATAGCTTTGAAGCAGCAGCCGCAGCGTTGTTAGACGATGCCGCGCTGATGCGGTCCATGGGTACCAAGGCGGCAGCGCGCGCCCGCGCCCTGGGCTGGCCCGCTGTAGTGGAGCAAACTGAAGCGATTTTCGAAAAAATAATGCTTGAGCACGGCACGCCTTATGCGCGAAGTGTCGCGATGCAAACCGCGTAGGCCAGGGCGGGATGCCGCACTGCCAAACGCGGCCTCTGCTGCGATAGTGCTTATTTCGGCTTGGTTGGCCAAGCAATGGGTTGCTCACCGGCTACAAAGTAACTGGGGCACTGGTAGCGAGCAATGTCGTGCGCGTGCAGTGGAAACGACCCGCAGTTGGAAAACCGCCGCAGGTGGCTGCCGTAAATGCCACATTGGTATTTGTCGCCGGGGATGGGTTCAAGAAACGCGCATTGTCGGTTCAAGCAACAGTTGCCGCACTGCACACATTCACCGTGGATGGTGACTGGCACGTGCTTGAAGCGAAAAAAGACATCGTTGAAGTAGTGCTCCACGGGCCCTCGGCTCAGGGCTTCGAAATGGACCCGAAACTTCGCCAAATAGTCCCTGTATTGCACAATAAACCGACGGTCTAGTAGCAGCAAAGCCACCACCACTGGCATGACGGGTAGGAGCAGTCGGCAGCCCCAAGAAAAAACCTTGGCAAGAAACGCGACTGCGTTGCGTTTGCGGGATCGCAAGCCGGAAACAGACTGGTTGACGTAGATCATATATTTCTATGCTATTGAGCTAACGTTACATAACTGTGTCAGTAGAGTGAACGGCAGTAGGCCATTGCGACTGCGCTCTGTCGGTACCATCGCATCCAAGCAAGCCCAGCATAGTCCGCAACCGCGATCGGTTGGCGAGGGGGCCGCGTTCAACTTCCATTACGCAAAATGGTTTTTTCTGGAACAGATCCATGTCGCCTCAATTCGTTCAGTCTTTCCGGGCTTTAAGCAAGGGTTTTCACAAAACTGTGGATGGAATCCTGCGCGCCTTGCGTGTTCTCTTCGTGGTGTTCGTGCTGTTGTACCTCGGCGGCATGGTCTGGTTGCTACTTTTTGCCAACAAGGTGAAAGTCGAAGACCACACGGTGCTGGTATTGGCGCTCAAAGGCAACTTGGTGGAAGAGTCGGCGGGCGGCCTGCGCGAAAAGTTCTTGAGTCAGATGCAAGTCAAGCCCGGCGGTAGTGTTCGGCTGCGGGACTTGACCCAGACGCTTGAACTTGCTGCGAAGGACCCTCGAATCGAACGCGTGCTCCTCAAGCTTGATGACTTCGGTGGCGGTGGCTTGGTGTCCTTGCGCGAGGCTGCGTCGGCTATTGAGCGCTTCAAAGCGTCGGGCAAACCGGTGCTGGCCTGGTCTGCCTCCTACAACCAGCGGCAGTACTACCTGGCCGCGCACGCCAGCGAGATCGTGCTTCATCCCTTGGGGGCGGTGTACGTCGAGGGTTTTGGGGGGCAACGCAACTACTACAAAGATGCGCTCGACAAGCTGGGCATCGAGGCCAACCTCATTCGGGTGGGCAAGTACAAGTCTGCTGGCGAGCCCTATGTGCTGAGCGCGCCGTCTAAGCAAGCGCTAGAGGCGGAAGCTTACGCCTATGACACGCTGTGGAAGCTCTACACCGACGGTGTGGAAAAAGCCCGCCAGCTACCGTCTGGCAGCGTCACCCAGCGCATTAACTCCCTGCCCGGTGCCTTGCAAGCGTCCAAAGGCGACGCCGCGCAAATGGCCCAGGACTGGCGCTGGGTGGACCGGCTGCAAACCTTCGAATCCTTGCGCACGGCATTGGGAAAAGAGGTGGGCGTGAACCCGGACACCCAGGCCTTTCGACAGGTGGACTGGAGAAGCTATCTGGCCTCCGAGCAAAAAAAGGTCAAGGGCGAGCACATTGCGGTGATCGTGGCTGAAGGGCAAATCGGTGACGGAAGGGTGCCCATAGGCACCATCGGCGGCTTGTCCACCGCAGACTTGGTGCGCGAGGCAACCCAGGACGACGATGTCAAAGCCATTGTGCTGCGCCTGAACTCGCCCGGCGGCAGCGTCCTGGGGTCTGAGTTGATCCGTGACCAGCTGCGTGTGGCGCGCGAACAGGGCAAACCCGTGGTGGTGTCGATGGGGGATGTGGCCGCCTCGGGCGGTTATTGGATTTCGCTGGCCGGTGACACCGTCTTGGCCGATCCGGCCACGATTACCGGCTCCATCGGAGTGTTTGCTATGTTACCTACCGCCCAAGGCCTGATGGGCAAACTGGGCATCCACACCGGCGGCCATCGCACCACCTGGTTGGCGGGTGCCTATGACCCTCGCCAGGCGCTCGACCCCCGCATGCGCGCTCTGATACAGGCCAATATTGACCACATTTACGCGGAGTTTGTAGCCAAGACCGCCCAAGCGCGGCAGATGGATGTGTCAGAGATCGACGGTTTGGCGCAGGGACGGATCTGGACCGGTGAACAGGCATATCAGCGCAAGCTAGTGGACCGATTGGGCGATTTCAACGATGCGGTCCTTGAGGCGCGCAATTTGCTCGCCAAGCGCGGCACCAGCGGAAGCAGCACGGAGGCGTCTTTACCCATCCGCTACCTAGGCCCTCAAGTCTCGGTTCTTGAGGGTGTGGTGGACCGGTACCTGCCCAAGTCGCATTGGCTGCTTGGCGACGCGCGATGGCAGTGGTTGCAGGCGCTTGTGCCTGGCTCGGTCAGCCCAGAGGTGCACCTGGGTGCTTTGGGGGAGGATTTGCTGTGGCTGCAGGACGTCTTGTCGCAAAGCCGACCCTTCGCCACCGTAGCGCATTGCATGTGCCAGATGACGCCTTGACCGGCACCGTACGTCGCGCCCGCCCGCCGCTTACCTATTCGGTAGGCAAAAAGCCTTCAACTGACAAATAGCGCTCGCCCGTGTCGTAGTTAAAGCCCAGCACCTTGGCGCCCGCAGGCAGCTCGGGCAGCTTTTGCGCAATAGCGGCCAGCGTGGCGCCGCTGGAAATACCCACCAACATGCCTTCTTCTGCGGCGCTGCGCCGGGCCATTTCACGCGCCGGTTCGGCGTCCACTTGAATCACGCCGTCGAGCAGCTCGGTGTGTAGGTTTTTGGGGATAAAGCCCGCGCCAATGCCCTGGATGGGGTGGGGAGACGGCGCGCCGCCGCTGATCACCGGGCTTTGGCTGGGTTCGACCGCAAACACTTGCAGCTTGGGCCAGTATTTTTTGAGCACCTGCGCCACGCCGGTGATGTGGCCACCGGTGCCCACGCCGGTGATGATGGCGTCCAGCCCCTCGGGAAAGTCGGCCAAAATTTCCAGCGCCGTGGTGCGCGTGTGCACTTCCACGTTGGCAGGGTTTTCAAACTGCTGCGCGATCCAGCTGTTGGGTGTGGCTGCCGCCAGCTCTTGCGCGCGGGCGATGGCGCCTTTCATGCCCTAGGCGCGCGGTGTCAGGTCAAACTTGGCACCATAGGCCAGCATCAGGCGCCGGCGCTCGACCGACATGCTGTCGGGCATCACCAAAATCAGCTTGTAACCCTTGACCGCTGCCACCATGGCCAGGCCCACGCCGGTGTTGCCCGAGGTGGGCTCGATGATGGTCGCGCCAGCCTTGAGTGCGCCGGTTTTCTCAGCGTCTTCCACCATGGCCAGCGCAATGCGGTCTTTGATGGAGCCGCCGGGGTTGCTGCGCTCGGACTTGATCCACACGTTGGTGCCTGCGCCAAACAGGCGGTTGATGCGCACATGCGGGGTGTTGCCAATGGTGTCCAGGATGGTGTCGGCTCTCATAGGGGGCTCCGTTTTCGGTGGTTTGTGGGGCAGAAGCTCTATTTTGCGGCAGCTTGCGCTTCGCAAACGCTATTTGGATCTGCGGCGCGCCGATAATCGAAGTGTGAAGCCCACTAGGCCACCGCTGGTGCAATTTTGGAAACAAAGCACTGGAGGAACGTCCGGACTGCACAGGGCAGCGTAGCAGCTAACGGCTGTCCACTGAAAACCACGCCCGCAAGGGGGCGGCATAAGGTGAGGATTAGAGCAACAGAGACGAGCCGATTCAGTTCGGGTGAAACGGGCAATCTCTACGCGCAGCAATACCAAGTAGGCCAACGCAAAGCGCCGCGGTTCGCCGCAGCGTCCTGACCGGTGCCCCCGGAGTTGGCGGGTAGGTAGCACCGAGCCCTAGGGGCGACCCAGGGCCCAGATTAATGGTGGTCACATGCAGGGGCAACCCCGCATGCACAGAATCCGGCGTAACGGTGGGCTTCACACTTTTCCCCTTCACGACCTTTGGCACTCTGGAAACCTGCGCGCGCAAAGGCGGTAGGCGTGAACACCTGGCGATGCAATGCGGCGAGCTGGGGTGTCTCCACTGCGTCCGACACCCAGCGCCTGGCCGTAGTGGTGCATCCGACCTAAGGCGATGACGCAGGCAAAAGTCTTCCAGCAGACATATTTGCTTCACTTGCAGGTCACGAACTATCTCTAAATTGCCTCATCACATCAACGAGAGGATCTCATGAACACCCATGTCAGCAGTCGCCGAGAATTCATCATCAAAATTACGTCGGTGTCCGGCGCGCTGGCGGCGGGCTCGGTGCTGTCGGCCTGCGGCGGGGGCGATGGACCCATGGTCCAGTTCAACTACGGCGTGGCCAGTGGTGATCCACTGGCGGACCGCGTAATCCTTTGGACCCACGCCCAGTACGAAGGGCTTGCCGCGACCGTGTCGCTGATCTATCAAGTCGCAACCGACGCTAATTTCGCCACCATCGTCAGCACCGGTACCGCCACTGCCAGCGAGAGCACCGGCTACACCGCCAAAGCCGACGCCACTGGGCTGAGCGCTGGCAGTAGCTACTATTTCCGTTTTATATCGGGCAAGTGGATTTCTCCGGTGGGCCTGACCCGCACCCTGCCTGCTAAGGGTGCCGCTGAAGTCAAGCTGGCGGTGTTTTCATGCTCCAACTACGCGTACGGATACTTCAATGTGTACGACGCTGCTGCAGCCTCAGACGCGCAGTTTGCGATCCACCTAGGTGACTATATTTACGAGTACAAAGACGGCGAATACCCGACCACACCGGTCACTGGCCGCAATCACACGCCAGTTTCCGAGCTTTACTCCGTCGCGCACTACCGCGCCCGCCATGCGCAGTACAAATCGGACGTCAACCTCAAGCGTTTGCACGCCCGCATGCCCATGATTGCGGTGTGGGACGACCACGAAATCGCCAACGATGCTTACATGACCGGTGCAGAAAATCACACCGAAGGCGCCGAGGGTAGCTTTGCAGCACGCAAAACCGCCGCCATTCAGGCCTACCACGAGTGGTTGCCAATCCGCACCGGAGGTGACAAAGCCATCATCTACCGCAGTTTTGATTTTGGCAATCTGCTGGCCTTGCACATGCTCGACACCCGCCTGGCCGGGCGCGAGAAGCAGCAGTCCCTTTCCCAGTTGTTCGATCCGGCCCAAGTGGCGATCTGGCAGTCCCCCACGCGCCAATTGATCGGTACAAGCCAGATGACATGGCTGCAAACGGCCATGGCAACGTCGACCGCCAAGTGGCAGGTGCTGGGCCAGCAGGTGGTGATGGCGGCAACCTGGCTGCCTTACAGTGTGCAAGCCAAGTTCCTTGACTATTTCGCGTCGCCCAATGCCACCACAGGAGGGGCCATCGTTAGCGAGGTATCGACTTACAAGGCTGCCTATGCGGCTAACGGCGCAGCCACCTACCTCAACGCCTCCAATCCGGCACTGCCTTATAACCTGGACGCATGGGACGGCTATTTGGCCGCCCGCGAGACGCTTTTGCAAACCTTTGTGGGCGTGGCGGCATTGACGCCAAGCATTGGCAAAAAACTGGTGGTTTTGGCCGGCGACACCCACAACGCTTGGCACACCAATTTAACCTTGCTCAACGGCACCAAAGTGGGCGAAGAGTTTGCGACTGCGTCGGTGAGCGCTCCGGGTTGGGAAGCCTATTTTCCGACACTGACCTCGACCATCAAGAGCCTGTTCGAAGACACCACTGGCGTCAGCCATGTGCAGTGGATGGACCCCTCGCGGCGCGGCTACCTGAAGATGACCTTCACGGCGGCCCAAGCCAAAGGAGAGTGGATTTTTGTGGACTCCGTGACATCGACGGGCTACACGCTGGCTACGCCTACACCGACTGAGGTTCGCAGCTACGCTGGCTAAAAACGCGGGCCGCGATTGGCGCCACAGCGGCGCCCCCGCCCCGCCCCGCCCCCGCCCCTAAAACCGCTCGTGCGCGTCCAGATAGCGCCACTGCCCCTGCGCCACGTCGCCCAAGCCCACGCGGCCCAGGCGAATGCGGCGCAGGGAGAGCAGCTGCAGCCCGGCGATCTCGCACAGGTGCGCGGCCAAGCCGGGGTGCGCGCCTTTGACCGCCAGGCGCAGCCGGCTGCCCTGCGGGCCGGAGCTGCCCACGCTCACCTTGGCGTGCGGCAGGCGCTGCAGCTCGTCTCGCAGCGCGCGCTCGATGGGAATCAGCGCTTCGGGCGACACCTCACCTTGCACTTCGAGCATCAGCTCGTGTTCCATCACCGCCAGGTCTTCGGTCAGCTTGCGCTGGGTGCGCCAGTCTTGGGTAAACACCACTAGGCCGCTGGCGCCGGTCTCCAGTGCCACGCTGGCCTCCAGGGCGTTGAAGTGGCGTTTGAGCACGCGCGTGTCGCTGGCGTCCGCCGGGCTGCGGTGGGCGGGGGTGAGCAGTTCGCGCGCGGTGTGCACCTTGGGCTTTTTGC
>JARXAU010000161.1 GCA_029865675.1 Rhodoferax sp. | reverse complement strand
CTGCTGGCCGCAATGCGCCGGGGCTGCGTGTGGCCAATCAGCTTGCCGCGCGGCGCGGGCCGACCGTCGGCCAGCGTGGTCAGGTAATTGCACAAGCCCCGCCCCATGGCCAGCGCAATTTTGGGCAGCTGCGTGGTCTTGCCCGAGCCGGTTTCACCGCACACGATGATCACCTGGTGCGCCGCCAGCGCGGCCATGATTTCCTCGCGCCGGGCGGAGACGGGCAGGTTTTCGGGGAAGTCGATGTGCAGGGTGGCGGGGGGATGGGGGGCGTTCACCGGAGGATTATCCCAGCGTGGAGGAGCACCTTAATTAATCCTGACCTTCTCCGATCCCTTGTCTCGCTCACCCGCCTTGGCGACGGGTGCAGTGATCGAACGGGGCTTTGCAAAGAGCACTACAACTCAAAAATTAAATAAATTTCTAGTGGAATATTGACAATAGCGCCAACGGAAGAGCTGGCCAATACATTAAGTTCCCCAAGTAAATCGACCACTTGGACTGAACAGGATTATCAGGAATTATTCTGATATTTCCTTTATTTATTTCCTCCTCCGCCACTCTGCCAAACTCAGTTATTATATAGTTCTTATTTTCTGAATCAATTCCGCCAAAGTTATAGACTCCATTAATTTTCAGCTTTTGATCTTTTTTAAGTTTTATAAGATAAAGGTTTTCCGAACTATATGAGCCATAAGGTATTTCCATAAAAGAAGAGGTGTCATCTTTTATAAATTCGGTTAATATTTCTTTCTTTTCTTTTATTACATGATTCAACATGTCACCCCCGGGCTCTACAAATGTACCACTCTCACTGGGAAACTTTAGAAAAAGACTATCATGAGTGACCACCATTTCTACGCCATTTTTCAAAATCGGAAAGACGAAGCTATTTGTATAAATGTTATTGTTTATAAAAGCACAAGCAACTACAAATGCTAATGAGGCAAAAAAGGACCAAAATTTCACGGAATTAATAAAGCAAAGAAAAAACATGAAAGGAGTAGCCAAAAAAATACCACTCATGCCAACATTGAAAGCACCACCAATACAAAATAATATTGATATCGCCGAGCCAACATTTCTTAACGTCAGTTTCATATTTTATAATGCTAGTATTGTCGAGGCAATTAATCATGGAAGTTATAAAATCAGGACAGATCAAATCTACCCATCGTATCCGTCGAATTTAGCGACTCCAATAACATTGCGCTGTGGATAGCGCCTTAGTTCGGTGGCTTTGCGTCGCCGGTTTTCACCGGGTTTGCCCTTCAATTTTCTTGTCCATAGGCTCGGGGCTGAACCGATGGAAAAAGGATGGCACAGCCGGCTTAGCACCGGCTCCCCTCGGGCCGGGCTGCCTATTGGGCTCCTACTAAAGCTCGCCCTCAGCGTACCCCGATTCCCTTTGGTGGCGAATGCGCGCCACCAGCACCAAATCGCGGATCGGGTCAAATTCGTAGCGCGCCAGATAGCCGCTGCGCTTGCGTGAAATAATGAGTTCGCGCAATCCGCCCTCCACCGGCCTTCCGATACCAGGCTGGTGCGTCAACACGTTCAATGCATCCAGAATGAAATCCAGCAACGCACCGGCCATCGGGTCATCTGACTCAACAAGAAACTCCTCCAGCCGAAGCAGGTCGTCCAATGCAGCCTGGCTCAGAAATACAAGCGACATAGCCCTCAGCCCATCGGCCTTGGCTTCAGGTCTTGCGGCTTGGTTTGCAAGCCTTTGCGGTGTTTGGACAATTCAGAAAAATAGGTGCGAAGGTCACCCAGTTCGTAGCCCAATCCGCTGGCTTTCATGTCGTCCAATGCGGCTTGTGAGTCCTGAATAAACGCCTCACGCAGCCGCGTGCGGTGCACCGAATCTGCCAAGGTTTGCACCATAAATGCGTGCAGGCTGATGCCCGCATTCTGGGCGTTGATTTCAAGCTGTGTTTTGAGTGCGGCGGGCAACTTCAAACTGGTGGGTTTGCTGGCGAGGCTGGTGGTGGACATGTGATGCTCCAAGTCGTAAGGTAGTCAAAAATTACTACCTTTGAAATCTAACACAGTGCCAACTGCGGCTTGAGAGCGGCCGACGCGCCCCGCCCAGGCTTAAGCGATAGCGTGCCGACTCCGCCGGGCCGAGTGCGATGCGCAATCCGCCCCCCCGCCTTCGCTACATTAGCGGCTAGCCCACCCCCGCTTCGCAGCCACGCCCTCACCCATGACCTCTGTTTTCAATTTCACCTTCGTGCCCTGGTTTCGGTCGGTGGCGCCGTATATCCACAAGTTTCGCAACCAGACTTTTGTGGTGGGCATTGCGGGTGAGGCGGTGGCGGCGGGCAAGTTGCCGAATCTGGCGCAAGACCTGGCCATGATCCAGAGCATGGGCGTGAAAATTGTGCTGGTGCACGGCTTTCGGCCCCAGGTGAACGAGCAGTTGCAGGCCAAGGGCCATGTGCCCAAGTATTCGCACGGCATCCGCATTACCGACGAGGTGGCGCTGGACTGCGCGCAAGAGGCAGCCGGGCAGCTGCGCTACGAGATTGAGGCGGCGTTCAGCCAGGGCCTGCCCAACACGCCCATGGCGGACTCCACGGTGCGGGTGATTTCGGGCAACTTCATTACCGCGCGGCCTGTGGGCATTGTGGATGGCGTGGATTTTCAGCACTCGGGCGTGGTGCGCAAGGTGGACACGGCGGGCATTAGCAAGGTGCTGGACATGGGCGCCCTGCTGCTGCTCTCGCCCTTTGGCTTTTCACCCACGGGCGAGGCCTTCAACCTCAGCATGGAAGAGGTCGCCACCTCAGTGGCCACCGCCTTGCAGGCCGACAAGTTGATTTTCCTGACCGAAATTCCTGGCCTGCGCATGCGCCCGACCGAACCCGCGGGCGAAGACAACCCGATTGACACCGAGCTGCCCCTGGCCGCTGCCGAAAAGCTGCTGGCCGAATTACCCCCCGCAACCCAGGCCACCGATGTGGGCTTTTACTTGCAGCATTGTGTGAAGGCCTGCAAGTCGGGCGTGGAACGCAGCCACATCATTCCCTATGCAGTAGACGGATCCATCTTGCTTGAGGTTTATGTGCACGACGGCATCGGCACCATGATCGTGGACGAAAAGCTCGAAGAGCTGCGCGAAGCCACCGAGGACGATGTGGGCGGCATCCTCAAACTGATTGAACCGTTTGAGCAAGACGGCACCCTGGTCAAGCGCAGCCGCACCGAAATAGAGCGCGACGCGGGCTACTACACGGTGATTGAGCACGACGGCGTGATCTTTGCATGCGCTGCGCTCTACGCCTACCCCGAAGCCAAAACCGCGGAGATGGCGGCGCTAACGGTATTGCCCGAAGTGCAGGGCCAGGGTGACGGCGAGCGGGTGCTCAAGCGCATTGAGCACCGGGCCAAAGCCGCTGGGCTGGACACTATTTTTGTGTTGACCACGCGCACCACGCATTGGTTTTTGAAACGCGGCTTTGTGCTGGTAGACGCCGACTGGCTGCCTGAGGCCCGCAAGCGCAAGTACAACTGGGACCGCAAAAGCCAGGTGCTGGTGAAAAAGCTCAGCGCTTGAGGTGAAAGCGAGCGGCGCCAGACACGCGCCGCTCGTGGCTTAGCGCCGGGCGGTGCGCAGCACCATCAACAGCGCTACGAGCGCAATGGCGCAAAAGCTCAGAAAAGACCAGTTGGCAATCGAGCCGCCCAAAAAAGTCCAGTCCACCGCCGCGCAGTCGCCGCTGCCTTTGAACACCATGGGGATAACCCGCTGCAGCGGAAAGGTTTCGATCATTCCGTACAGATCCCGCCCGCAGCTCAGCACCTCAGGCGGGTACCACTGCAGCCAGCTTTGGCGCGCGGCGACGAAGCCGCCAAAACCGGCAATGAGCAGCAGCACCAAGCTTGAAGTCAACAAAGCGCCGCGTGAACTGCGCGTGGCCGCCAACCCGGCCACCAGCGCCACCAGCACCATGGCGTAGCGCTGCACGATGCACATGGGGCACGGCTCCAGGCCCACTACGTGCTGCATGTACAGGCCAAAGGCCAGCAAACCGACGCAGCCCAGGCTCAGGAATACCAAAAATCGGCGGGGGTGGGTGTCTACCCATTGCAGAAGAGAGTTCACTGACGGCCTTTTTGAAATGTCAACACACGAGGCCTGAATTATCCAGACATTGGTGAAAGCCCACGCTTCACATCGGCGATGAATTGACCCGACCGCTAGTGTGCCGTCGATCGTGAGAGCGCTTGATAAACAGAAATCTGCTGCTTGAGCGCATCGATTTCCTGCAAATAGCCGATCACCAAGACAACCGAAAACAAGTCCAAGTCGTAGTCTCGCCGCTGGTTACATGCCACTTTCAGGCAGTGCACGCGCTGCACCGCGAAGAACACCTCATCGCCCACCACCATGTCTGACTGCAGGGCACCATAGTCCATCAGCTCCCGCACTTCGTCCTGCTCAATCTCGCACAAATTGGAGACTTCGGCGATCGACAAATACTCCAGCGCTTGGACCCGCGCGGCGTCAATGATCTGCAGTGGCATGGTGGGCTCCTGAAACCGCAGAATCGCGGGGATTAAAGTCGGAAATTTCGGCGAGTTGGGCATACAGTTTTTTCACCTCCTGCGACGGATGGGGGGCGGTCTCGATGTGCACCAAGGCGTACAAATCACCGCGCTGGGCTTTGGCATCAGCCAGGCCACGCAGCTTGAGACGCAGCTTTTGCCCATTGCGGGTGCCTGGGGGCACGGCCAAAAGAACAGGACCTTCCAAGGTGGGAACCTCGATTTCTGCGCCTAGCGTGGCCTCCCAAGGGCTGACTGCCAAGTCAAAGTACAGATCAAAGCCCACTGGCCGGAAGACGGCGTGCGGTTTGAGCGCGACATGCAAGTACAAGTCGCCCGCAGCGCCACCGTTGCGCCCTGGACCGCCCATGCCGCGTAAGCGAATTTTCTGGCTTTGGCGTACGCCGGATGGGATGCGCACATCAAGCTCCCGCGCATCCTTTCCATCTTGCAATTGCAAGCGCATCTGCGCCCCCAAGAGCGCGTCTTGCAAGGTGATGTGTACCGTGTCTTCATAGTCTTGGCCATTTCTCGGCTGCGTACTGCACTGAGCAAAGCGGTGCCCTCGTCCCAGCGAGGCGAATAAATCTGCCAAGTCCGTGTCGTCCATGGGACTGCCGCCACCGCCATAGTTTTGGCGCCACTGTGGCGGCGGTGAAAAGTCGGCTCCCGCCGTGGCGCTTCCCAATGCGTCGTAGGCGGCGCGCTTTTCGGTGTCCTTGAGCGTGGCATAGGCCTCAGCGGCCTCCTTGAATTGGCTCTCCGATCCGGTAGCCTTGGCCATATCAGGGTGGTGTTCCCGCGCGAGTCTGCGATAGGCTTTCTTAATCTGGTCCAACGCAGCGTCGCGCGGTACACCCAGCACGGCGTAATAGTCTTTGAATTTCATGGTCTTTGAATTTCAGGGCTTGTTGTTCCAGTTCTTCTGGTGATTCAATCAGCAATTGCCAAGGTAGGCTGCAGCAGGCATCAACATTTCGTGAAATGATGGCCATCCTATGCTTGCATCGCGCTACAAAACTGACGTAGGTCAAATTCAAGCTCTTGAAAATCGACCCAGAGGGAAAGCGAATGAGAATAATGGTTTGCCTGGAACCGTTTGATACTCCATACACAACCAAGGTGTTATCCCATGAGCCCCGTAATACCCATCAAAAACGCAAGCAAAACAAACCATCAGCTGGGCCTAATAGCGTTGATACGCCGATCCAGGCCGATTAATATTTTGACCGGTCCAGTCATTTACAGCATGGTAATACCACTGCTATTTTTGGACCTGTGTATTTCGCTTTACCAGAGTGTTTGTTTTCCGATTTATAAGGTTGCCAAAGTATCGCGGCGAGACTTCATCATTTTTGACCGCCAAGAGCTCAAGTACCTGGACTGGATATCGAAATTTCATTGCACCTATTGCGCCTACGGGGTGGGCGTTGTGGCATTCGCCGGCGCGGTAATTGGCAAAACAGAGGCTTATTTTTGTCCGATCAAACACAAAGCGCGCCACCGACCCAGCACGCCGGCGCTGCCGCCATACCTGGAATATGCTGAACCTCCAGGCTTCGACTATGGTGCCAAACTGAGCGAAATTCGGGACACGATGGGCGAACCGATGGCTTCTGCCGCCAAGAGTAGCAGCGCACAAAACGAATAAGATCCGGCTTCGAATTTTTACCGATCTTTTTCGTCTTGAGGGCACTCCATGGCACGCACCGTCACCTGTATCAAACTCGGCACCGAGGCAGAAGGCCTGGACTTCCCCCCCTACCCCGGCGAGCTGGGTAAGCGCATCTGGGAAGGGGTAAGCAAAGAAGCCTGGGCGGCTTGGCTCAAGCACCAGACCATGCTGGTCAATGAGAACCGCCTGAACCTGGCCGACGCCCGCGCCCGCCAGTACTTGGCGCGGCAAATGGAAAACCACTTTTTCGGCAACGGCGCGGACGCTGCGCAGGGCTACGTGCCCCCCAAGGCCTGACCCGAGCGTCCCCACTGCCGCTGCACACCCCTTTCCCGCGACGCGCGTGTGACGGCAGCGGCCCACCCAGCCCACACGGTGCTGGACACTGACTTTGCCGACGGTTCCCAGTTTTTTGCAGTTTGGCGGCATTGGCGCGCGCGGCCAGCGCCTCACGCCCTGCTGCACTACGTTGGCTTGCAGTCCGCACCCCTGGGCGCACAGCCGCCGAGCGCCGACGAAGCGCAATCGCACGAATGGGCCCGGGCCACACAGGGCATGAGCAGCCTGCCCGGCTTTCGTCGCCTGCTGCTCGATGGCGGGCAGGTTTCGCTCACCCTGTGTCTGGGCGACCCGCTGGCGAGTCTGGCGCAGCTGGCCATGCAGGCGGATGCGGTCTATCTAAGTGCCGAGGCGGCGCAAGGCCCAGCACTTGCAGCTGTGGCCCGGTGCTGCAATCGCGGCACCCTCATTCATTTCGTGCCCTCTGTGGACGCCGCACCCGCGATGGACGCCGCCTTGCGGGAGTTGGGATTTCAACCCTGCCCCGTGGCTTCAGCTGCGTACCAGACGGCACCCTGGTCCGAAAACCCATCCACACTTTCATCCGCAGACCTATGGGTGTTTGACCCCACCTGGGCCGTGCGGCGAACCCGCCAGACGCCGCGCCGGCCTTGGCTGCAGCCCAAGCGCTGCACGGTGATTGGCGCGGGCGTCAGCGGTGCCAGCGTGGCAAGGGCGCTCGCCCTGCGGGGCTGGCAGGTGCAAGTGCTAGATGCCCAAGGCCATCCGGCACTGGGTGCCTCGGGTGTACCTGCGGGCTTAGTCAGCCCCGTGTACAGCGCTGATGACGGACCGGTCGCGCAACTCACCCGCAGCGGCTGCGCGCTGATGCGCCAGCACGCGCAAACTCTGCTGGTTCAGGGGCAAGACTGGGCGCCCAGTGGTGCCTGGTTGCGCCGGGTACCCGAAGACACTAGCCCACAGGAAACAGAGCCCCATCACATACCCCAAGCGTTTTGGCTGCAACCCGCCGCCCTGGTGCGCGCATGGCTGGGTACGCCGGGCATCGGATTCACCGGGCGAGCGCGCGTCATGAGGCTGGAGCGCCTTAGCGACCAATGGGTGTGCACAGGCGAGAGTGGGCAGGAACTGGCGCGCAGCGAGGTCGTGGTGATGGCCAACGCGCTGGACGCGGCGCGCCTATTGGGCACCCTTACCCAGCCCAAGCCAGGCACAACGCATGCAGCGCAACTGCGCCCCGCGCCCACCGCCGCAATGGCCTACGCCCTTGAGCGCCTGCACCCGCGCTACGGTACGGTGAGTATGGGCGCAAGCACAGGCCTGACCGATTTGCCCGCGCAGCCGGTGCAAGGCAGCGGCAATTTTTTGCCCTCGGTGCCGCTGGCCCAGGGGGCGAGGTGGCTAGCGGGTGCGGGTTTTGATTCCACCCCCGCGACAGATGCACAGGCCCAGCACCACGCCAACCTAGTTCGGCTAGCGCGTCTGCTGCCCGGTACAGCCGCCGCGTTGGTACCGCAGTTCAAGTCGGGCGACATGCAACTTTGGCAGGGCCAGCGCTGCGTGAGCCACGACCGCTTGCCTCTGGTAGGCGCGGTGCAAGCCGCTCCCGACGCCAGCCTGTGGATCAGCTCGGCCATGGGTGCGCGTGGCCTCACGCTTTCTGCCCTGTGCGCGGAACTGTTAGCAGCGCGCATAGGCGGCGAGCCCCTGCCCCTGCCCGCGCGCCTCGCGCGGCTGCTGGACGCGCAACGTGCCGGCCGACAACCCGTTTTTAGGTAAAAAGGAAACACCATGGTGCTCGTGGCCGGTTCAGCCAATTTGGACTTTGTGGTGCGCGCACCGCACATTCCCGCGCCCGGCGAAACCGTGCTGGGCGGCGCGTTTCAAACCTATGCCGGGGGCAAGGGCGCCAACCAGGCGCTGGCCTGTGCCCGCGCCGGGGGCGTGGCAACCCACATGCTGCTGGCGCTGGGCGAGGACGCTTTTGCCGCGCCCATTGAGGCCTCGCTGCGCAGCGCGGGCGTCACATTGCACACGGTGCGCCCCAGTGGAGTGCCAACCGGCACGGCCTTTATCTGCGTAGACGACCAGGGCGAAAACGCCATTACCGTGGCGCCCGGCGCCAACGCCTGCTTGCAAGCAGCTCACCTGCCAGCCCTGCAAGGCTTTAGCCACCTGCTGCTGCAACTCGAAATTCCGCTGCCCACCGTGGCCGCCTATGCGCTGGCGGCGCAGGCGGCGGGCCTGCGTGTGGTGCTCAACGCCGCACCCGCGCAAGCGCTCAGCCCCCCGCTGCTGGCTGCGGTGGACTTGCTGGTGGTGAACGAGGGCGAGTTGCGCACTCTCGCGGGCAACCAGGGCAGCGTGACGCAATGCCTGGCGCGCCTGCCCTGCCCCGCCGTGGTGGTGACCCTGGGCGCGCGCGGCTGTGTGGCGCGTGAGGGCAACATATTCCATGCGCAAACCAGCTTTCACGTGCCGGTGGTGGACACCACAGGCGCAGGCGACACGTTTTGCGGCGCGCTGGTGGCTGCGCTGGCAAGCCAGCACACCATGGCCCACGCACTGCGCCAGGCCAGCGCCGCCGCTGCGCTGGCCTGCACCCAGATGGGCGCGCAAAGCAGCGTGCCACAGGCCGCCGATGTGGCGGCGTTCTTAATCCAAGCCTCGCGCACGGACGAGGCTGCGGCTTTGCTGGCGCTGCGCCAGTTCGCCGGGCTGCCTTAAGCGCCGCCTAGCCGCACCCTGCCCGACCTCATTCTTTCGCCACCCAATCCCCAATACCCAATTACCCGCCATGACCCACCCCACCCCCCACCGCGTGATTTATGACACCGACCCCGGCGTCGACGACGCCATGGCCCTGTACTACGCGCTGGCCCACCCGAACATCGAGGTGCTGGGCGTCACCACCAGCTTTGGCAACGTGACGGTAGAACAAGCTGCGGTAAACGCCCTGTATTTGCTGGCCATTGCCGGGCGCGGCGAGATTGTGGTCACCCAGGGCGTGGCTGCACCGCTGGTGAAACGCGGCGAGGCGCCGCCGGACCACATCCACGGTGCCGACGGCCTGGGCAACTTGCCGCAGCGACAGGCCACACCCACACAACTCGACGCGCGCAGCTCAGCGCAGTTCATCGTGGACATGGCGCGCCAGCATCCGGGCGACATCACGGTAGTGGCGGTCGGCCCCTTGGGCAATCTGGCGATGGCGCTGGCCATTGAGCCGCAACTACCGCGCTTGCTGCGCAAAGTGGTCACCATGGGCGGCGCGGTGCTAGAGCCGGGCAATGTGTCGCCCGTGGCCGAGGCCAATATCTGGAACGACCCGCACGCCGCCGACATTGTTTTCACCGCAGGTTTTAACCTGACCATGGTGGGCCTGGACGTGACGCACCAGGTGATATTGCCTGTGAGCCTGTTTGCGCAGATTGCCCAGCACCACCAGCACCCCGCCACCGACACGCTGCACCACGCAGTGGCGTTTTATGCCAATTTTTACAGCGGCTTGTACCCGCATGTAGCAGCCATCCACGGCTGCTTTGGCCATGACGTGCTGGCCTTTGTGGCGCTCACCAACCCCGAGTTGTTCAGCACCGAGACGGGCCGCGTGCGCGTGGCGGTGGACGGCCTGGCCCAGGGCCAGACCATGCTGCGGCGCAAAAGCATTGATTACCCACAAAGCGGCTGGGGCCCGGAGGTGCCTGACACGCAGGTTTGCATCCAGGTGCAAGCGCCGGCCTGCAAAGCGCTGATTGAACGCACCCTGATGGGCGCCTGGCTGGGGGCTTGACCATGTCGCTGCAATTGCCCGTGTTGGACTTCCAGGCCCCCGACGCGCCGCAGGCGTTTTGCCGCAGCCTGCACGAGACCGGCTTTGCCGTCTTGCGCAAGCACCCTTTGCCGCAAAGCCTGGTAGAAGGCATTTACGCCGAGTGGCAGGCCTTTTTTGCCCAAGACGCCAAGCACGCCTACGCCTTTGACCCTGCCACGGGCGACGGCTACTTTTCCACCGCCGTGTCTGAGACGGCCAAGGGCGAAAAGCAGCGCGACCTCAAAGAGTTTTTCCACGTCTTTCCCTGGGGGCGCTACCCCGCCGAGCTGTCTGGGGCAGCGCGCGACTACTACGCGCAGGCCAGCGCCCTGGCCGCCACGCTGCTGGGCTGGGCGCAAGCGCATTCCCCGGCGGACGTGCTATCGCGTTTTTCCATGCCACTGCCGCAGATGCTGGAGGCCAGCGACCACACCTTGCTGCGCGTGCTGCATTACCCGCCCTTGGCAGGCAACGAAGCGCCCCAGGCAGTGCGTGCCGCCGCCCATACCGACATCAATCTGCTCACCTTGCTGCCTGCAGCCACCGCGCCGGGGCTGCAAATCCGTGCCCCAGACGGCAGCTGGATTGACGTGCCCTGCGACTTTGGCCTCTTGATCGTCAACATCGGCGACATGCTGCAAGAGGCCTCGGGCCGCTACTACCCGTCCACCGTGCACCGGGTGCTCAACCCGCAGGGGCCACAGCGCGCCACAAGCCGCATCTCCTTGCCCCTGTTTTTGCACCCCCGCCGGGACGTGGTGCTGTCTGCGCGCTACACCGTAGGCAGCTACTTTGATGAACGCATGCGGGAGTTGCGCGCGCTGGACGCCTGAGCGCTTGCAACCCTTTGGGCCGCTTGCAAACGGACGGCGCGTTGCTTGGCGCGCTCGCCGCTCCCTGCACTATCAGCGGAAACCCAGGGTAGAAATAGGGCTGCTGCTGGCGCGGTGGTGTGCAGATGCCGTGGCATCAATGCCGATTGGCCGCCAGCACCGGTGCCAGCGCGATGGCAGTGCCGCCACCCAGGTTGCTCTGCCCCGCAGCCGGTGGCGCAAGCGCGGCCGTCGCGGTCACCAGGTTTTGCACCTGGCTGTCAAGCAGCAGTTTGCCATCTGCGGTCTTGAATTGTTCTATGTGGTATTGACTGCCCAAGTACCAGTTGCTGACCGTGAGCGTGTCGGTCTTGCCGATGATGGAAACTTTCAAATCGTGGCCCGACTTGGCAAACCAGAGTTGCTCAGAGGAAATGCCGGTGCCCAAGCTGGCTACGTCGGTATTCCCCGCTGAGGCGTCGTTCTCGGTGACCAGGTTTGCGCCTGAGCCTCGGCTAAACACATAGGTGTCGTTGCCTCTGCCGCCGTCTAGCGTGTCAGCACTGTGACCCGCCGTGAACACATTGTTTTCCGCATTACCCTCCAGCATATTGTCCAAAGCATTGCCAGCAGTGTTGATGGCACCAGTTCCGATCCAAGGTAAGAAATACAACTCTGAGTGACTTGCCTGCGATGTCCTTGATCCGTTCATCAAGCCCTCGCAGGCTGAAATACCTCCCAGCAGAATGACTTAAGAAATATTGACCCCGCAGAAAGGCCTACGAGCAATTTTTTTTGACATCCCCAAGGGTTGAGGCACCGCGTTAATTACTCATATTATTCTTTCAGATGACTATTTTTTAGGAACGTAAGGGAAAATGACTTGCTGCGATGGATAGATTTGGATCATGCTACGCGTTGCATTTAACTCTCTTCGTGATAATCGTGTTCCATACAAACTTTTATCAATTTCTTGCCATTCTTGTGGTGTGAAATTTTCTCGAACAGGCTGATGCGAGCTCGTATAAATAAATATATTTTGTTTTTCCAAAATAAAAAATAATTTTTTATCTTTCATGCTTGCTGGCAATATAGGCTTTAAATCAATTGATTTTTCAATAACTTCACCTGTGCTTTTTATTTTCCACTTGACGTATAAGGTTTCGCCTACAGGCATTACACCTGTATCCCCACGCGATTGCCGTGTTGTGCCATCACGAAGGTCTGTCCAAGGATTGCCCACTATATTTTCATTCGCTGTTTTATACATATAGTCTAAAACTTCAATATCTTTACTGTCACGCTGCGCATCAAATTCAAAAGAATGAAAAACCACTTGCTGCCCCCATTTCGTTAAGTATTGCGGTGTGCCTGAGCCTTGGGCGCAAGCGGTTATAGAAATCACTAAAATCAAAACAGTGATTCGTGCGATAAGGCTTTTCATGCTACTTCCCTCCAAAGCAAATCATTAACCGCTTGGAAAGCAACGTGCCCCGAGAGCCAAATTGGTTATCTTTAATAATACCCGTATTGCCATTATTGGAAACTACAGACGTATAATTTTCTGGGACTGTAATTTCGGCAGGCGTGAAAATTTCTGTAACGATGCCCATTTTATTCTTTCAGATTATTATTTTTTAGGAACGTAAGGGAAAATGACTTGCTGCGATGGATAGATTTGGATCATGCTACGCGTTGCATTTAACTCTCTTCGTGATAATCGTGTTCCATACAAACTTTTATCAATTTC
>JARXAU010000037.1 GCA_029865675.1 Rhodoferax sp. | reverse complement strand
GCCGCTGCTCCCTGTGCGTAGGCTTGGTGGAGTTGGGCGGCGGTGTGCAGGCTCTCCCACTTCCAAGAGCTATGCGCCTTGGCGTATGCAGGGTTTGACGCATAAAACCAATCGTCTAGCGTCTTTTCCTTGCTCTCTTTTGTGCGCTGCACTACAGGCTCCGGCAGCTCCATCGCCCCCAGCTTCGCCAGCAGTGCCTTCTCTGCTACATCAAGAGCAAGCTGGAAGCAGTCATAAAGGCTCATCGTGTCTCCAGCCAGTGCGGCGGGTCCAAGATGCTCAAGCACCAATAGCGCTTTGTCATCGTCAGTCAGTAGTTGCATATCAACCCCTATACGTCTTGCGGCCCAATGGGCGTTTTCTCTTCGTCAGTTACGGGCCACCAGTTCATGCAGCCCCCAATCGTCGGTCTAGCCAGTCGTGCGTGATTTGTCCGCGCCAACCGGCAGGCGGGGTGAAGTCGAAAAGGCTAGGCGGCGTCTGGTAGCGCGTGACCTTCACCCCTCCAACAATCTCGACCACTGGCGGCGGTGTCACAAGGAGAGGCTTCGGCGGTGCAATCGCTGCCCGTGCTTCCTGCTCTGCCTTCCGAGCCAATTCAGCAAGTTCCCGACTACGGGCCTGTCTTGCCAAATTGATCGCTTTGGCGTTCACTTTCCGCGCTCTGCGTTTTTCCTCCAGCCTTTCCAGCTTTTGGCGCTCAAGTGCTAGGTCATGCTCTACAGCGGCCTCGGACGATGTGAAATAGCGGTACAGGTTTGGCACTCCAGCCCTGTGCAGCAATCCCTTTTCGATTAGCTCCGCAATCAGCTTGCCAACCCTTCCGCGATTGGCTTTAGTTGCCTTGTGCAGCTCTAGCGGGGTCATGCCCTTTGTCGTGGTGCAAAGTGACACGATTTGTTCAGCGGTGCTTTCTGTCTTGGGCCTGTGTATGCCAAAGCGCAAACAAGCCTTGTAGGTGCTGCTTGCTGATAGCTTGATGATCTTTGCCGTTTCCTCGTAGCTCATTCCGCTCTCGATCAAGTTGCGCAGTCTTGCAACTTCTGGTTCGTCCCAATGTCTGTATCCAGGCATGTTTTTCTCCGTGATGGCGCGGTATCAGAAACCGCTTCAATCAATAAGTTGTCCCGCAGCCAGCGCAATACCTTCTCCGGCTTGTAGGAGCGGTTGACGAACTGCTTGTTCTCGGACAACAGTTCGCCCCGTGGGAACCCGTGGGGCATTGCTGTCCCCTTGGGTGTGGTGAAGGTGACGCCGTGGCCTGCCGGTATTGCTGCGAGGCAGGCGGCTTCCATTTGGTCGGGGGTCATGCGGTGGCTGGTGGTGCTGAAAGTGCATCGCGCAGTGCAGCCAAGTGACGCGACTTGACTTGCGACACAGCCTTGCTGGGAATGTCCTTGGCCTTGCTGTCTGCACTCAAGATGCCGCCTAGCTGGAAGTCGGCATGTTCAACGAGGCGTTTTGCGCACTCAATAATGCGGCCTGAATCGGCCTGCGCTTGCGGCTGCACTGGTGGTGTCATTGCTGCTAGGTGTGCGCGAACTTTGGCTATCGTTGGAGACTGATCGTCGTCAAGTTCAGCGCCAAGGCCATCAACACCTAGGTTGTCGTTTACCTCTTCAAGCAGCAGTAGCTGCTCATTAACCAATGCGCTCAGGTGCCCGATTGACGCCTCAAGGCCTGCAATAGTCGCTTGGTACGAGAAGTCAGGCTGAACGGCCTTGGCAATGACGAGCGCCTTTCGACCAATCGCAACGGCTTCGCTGTCAATCATTGATGCGCTTGGGCTCCAGTACGCTCCAAATTCAGATTCAACGTGCTTTTCTTCTTGGAAAGCATGGTCGTCGCGGCTCTTAATCATCTTCTCCAGCGCCCCCCGCATGGCGTCAAAGGCTTCTTGTTCGGCTGGTGTCATATCCATCCCTAAAAAAGTTCACCCTGCGCAGGGGCAGGGCGTTTGTGTGATTTGGTGCGGGCGTTGCAGGCCCATTGCGACTTATGCGGCTCGTTTGAGCGCGTCGATCACGTCTCGCGCAACAATTGGCACAACGGCATTACCCAGCATGTGCATTGCGTCTTTGGAACGTGTTGGCAGTTGGTAGTCAGCGGGGAAGCCCATCGCCTTGCGGCACTCGTCTACTGACAGCATCCGCATGCGGTCGCCGTCGATCACTGCCCAACGGTCACGGGTGGTAATCGTCCCCACTGGGCGGCTTAGGCTCCGGCCTCCCTGCTCGTTGCCGTAATAGGCGGTCAGGAATCGGGAGCCGTGCGCCTTGCGGCCTTCGGTGATGCGGGATAACGTGGCGTTGCTTCGACCAGGCTTATTGATGGCAGACCAGCGGCCCGCCTCAAAGTCGATGATCTGGGCAGAACCCACATGCTCACGGCGCGGAAGCTTCAATTCCACGGGGTGCTTACTCCGTGTGCACACGATAAACAGGCGGCGGCGGTGCTGGGCTACGCCGTGGTCAGCAGAGTCCAGAATCATGGGCGACAGGGCATAACCCAGCGCTCCCATGGCCGAACACCAAGCGGGGAATAGCTGCCACTTGGCAAACTCTGGCACGTTTTCCACAAGCACCGATTCAGGCTTGTGGAATTCAGCGGCAGACACGACAGCCCAAGCGGTGGAGCGCTGCGCGTCATGGTGGGCGCGTTCCTTGCCACGGGCGCGGCTATGGCCTTGGCAGGCCGGTGAAGCCATCAGCAGGTCATGGGCCGGAACTTGGCTCCAGTCCGCTTGCTGTAGGTCTTGGCAAGCGTGTTGCGTTTCTGGGTGGTTGTTGGCATGCACTTGCACTGCGGCGGGCCAGTGATTGGCAGCCCAGACAACTTGCACACCCGCCATAGTGGCACCAGTAGAAAAACCACCAGCGCCAGCAAATAGGTCTATTGCCTTCATGCTCTGCTTTCAATAAGGTGGGGCGGCCAGCGGATAGCCGCCCCGAATGCGTTACGCCGATACAGCGTCAAACTGCTCGCACACTTCGCTGATATGGGTAATCAGCGCTTGGCAGATAGCCGGGAAGTCCTCTTCATGAAACAGCTTTGCAGCCTTCACGTTGGTGGCCTCAAAGCCCAGCACTTTCAGAAAGTCGGCAGTCAGCGTGAAGCCCAGACGCTCACTAATCTCGCCCAGCTTCAGGGTAGGCTCTGAAGTCGCGGCGGGTGCTGGGGCTGCAATAGCCTTGCGCACCGTGGCGGGCATCAGGTTCACCACTGCTTCATGAGTGACGTTTGGCACGGCTGGGGCAACTAGAGGCGCAGGCTTGGCGGCTTGGGCCGCTTCGCGCTTCGCGGCATCTTCCTTAGCAGCCGCAACCCGAACCGCAACCACTGCGGTGAAGTCGTCAAAGCTCTTTTGCACCAGAGTTGCCACATCGGGGAACGAGGCGGCATAGTCGGCAAACCCGACCAGATGCACCAGATTCGCCCCAATCCGCGCTGCGGCTTCATTCGCCGCGATCTTGGCGCTGGCAACTTCGGTGTCCAGCTTGTCTTTCATGCTGTCCAAGCTCTTCAGGCCTTTGATGACGCCTTGGAAGTCGGCTTGAATCTCTGGCATGTAGGGCTTGCCGATCTGCTCATTCAGGCCCTTGATGTGGTCGCGCAGGGTTTGGGCTGCTTCGGTCAACAGCTTGTTACGGCGGTTTTCCTTCTCGGCCTTGACCAGCTTTTCAACCAACAGGCGATTGCTTCGGGCCGTTTCGCGGTACAGGGCAACCGCTTTGCGCATGGCGTCGATGCTCTCCGTCTGGGCCAGCGCTCCGGCTTCGGCTGCGTCCAAGGCTTCTTCTGCGCTCTTGAGCGTCTTTACCGTGGCTTCCAAGTCGGCAAAGTCTTGGTCCGTCTCGGGCTTCTTGTTGATTCGCTCGATGTAGGCCGTCAGCGAATTACCGTAGGCCGCGAGGTTGTCAATCAGGGCAATGGAGCCAGTGACTTGAATCGACACGGCAGGCAGGCCCATTTGCGGCGCTGCTTTGGCCGGTACGATCACTTCGGGCGGCACGTAGGCGGCAAGGTCTTTGGCGAACTGCTCCCAGCCAGACACGATTTGCGCACGGATAGCGGGGTCGGAGGTGTACCAGCAATGGCGCTCTTCCACCAGCTCATCACCTTTCCACTTGGAGGCCATGAAAAGCACACGCTCCGCACCGGAAACAAGCAGTTGCTGCTCCATCTGCACTTTGTACTGTGGGGGCAAGTGGTCGCCGTTGCCCTCATCCCATGGGGTGTAGCGCAGGGCTTCGTTGAGGGTTTTATGCTCGAAAGCCGTGTCTTCTGCCATGGTCAGGCCGTCGAAGCTGGCCGACAGCTTGCCTTCTGAGCCTGTCACCGGATACAGGTCTTTGCCGATGATCTTTTCGGCCAGCGGGCGGGCCAGTGCTTCAAAGCGGTGGCCGTCATCAAAGCGGCGCTGTGTGGCTGGGTCAACGTCTGGCGTTTGGCCTGTTGCCAGTTCGTGCAGCAGCTCGGAGCGGCTCTTGTAGGGGCTGAGTCCCAGCATGGCCGGGGCGTCGCTGGCGTTGAAGTGGTTGGCGCGGTAGTCGTGCCATGCTTGGGAGCCTTGAATCAGGTTATGCGTTTTCATGGTGAGATTCCTTATTGAACGGTCCAGCTTGCGATTTCCATGCGCTGCTCTTCAGTCAGCAGCTCTTTGGTTTGGATGGTCTGAATCAGGTCGTTGACGGTTTTCTTGCCGCCCTTGATTGCCGCCATCCAGTCGCCTCGGTTGCGCTCGAAAGATTCGGCAGAGCATTCAGGCAGCACGCCGTCACGGTCAGGCGCTGGGCTGCTTGTGTCCACCGGGTCATTGATGGTCACAAAGTCGCCTTCGATCACGGCCCCCTTGCCTTCTTCGGCAGCGTGGGAGACAGTGAGCGCGTTCGACAGTTCGATGCTGGATGGCATGTACTTCAGCACTTGCAACAGCGCAACCTTGCGGGCATACATTTCAAAGTTGCTTTCGCTGGCGTGGGCGTAGTGCCGACCGCCTACCTTGTTGTATTGGTTCAGATGCTTCAGAACCTTGCCCCGTGTCCACACTTCAATCACCGGCATTTGTGCGTCGCGCACCCGGCCAATGGCGTAAACGTGGCTGAATTGCTCCCCGCCGTCGCCGGGCTGGTGGCGGCAAAATGGCTCGTCGCCTAGCTGGTAATCAAACTTGTCGCCGGGGTAAACCGCACCGGTCCAGACGGTGGCGCGGCCAGCGCGGGCAACCAGATCAACCAAGCCTTTCCAGCCGGGCACAAAGGTGCATGTGTTTTTGTAGGGAATCAGGTAGCCCTGTCCGTTGATACCAGGCTCAAGGCCCAACTGGGCGGCGGTCATGATGCTGGCCGCAATGCTGTTAATGCTGCACTGTTGCAGGGCAGGGGTCGAGCTGAAAGCTGTCAGGGCCAAGCGGCTCATGCGGTCAGCGTTCATGTGCTTGGGCAAGGCCAGCGCCATCTGCGGCTTGAGCTTGTCCATGAAGCGGGAGAATTCGGCAACAGCGTTGGCGGGCTTTTGGTTGGATACAGCGGTCATTTGAAAATCTCAATAGGTTGAATAAGCGGCATACCCCGCAAACAGGGCAAAAAGGCAGGCCCCGATAACGAGGCCCAGAATCAGAAAAAGCATTTCGCGGTAGAAGGCATGAAGCCCTGCGCGGTCTATCTCTTCGTCACTCAGTAGCGGCCCATCCCCGTGCCGGATGAACTTGCCGCAAAACAGCGCGATAACGAGGGCCATGCACAGCAAAAAGGGAAACCAGCTCATATCGCGGCTACCTCCTTAAATTTGCGGGGGCGGCAGATCAGGTTTCCCTCGTCGTCCCACCGTGCATCTGCTTCGCCGTGGCGCTCCTTGCAGACTGCTCGGCCTGCAATCTCTCGGCGCATGAGCGCGGCGCTTTGCTTTTGGGCGGCGTCAAGTTCGGTGAACACCCGCATTTCGTCGCGCTTGTCTTCGCCGTCCAAGGCAATGCCCAAGGCACCCAGAAGGAAGGCGAGGGGGATGGCTAGTAGCCAGTTTGTTAGGGTGTTCATGTGGTTGCCTCCACAAACTCAATAGCCGTGAACTGCGAGATTTGCCGGTCAATCTCATTCATTCGCGCTTGGAACTCGGCTTGAATCTTCTTGCGCTGTTCTTCAAGCGTCTTGACTGCTCCGGCGCGTGGGTCGAAGCCTTCAGGCAGATCAATCGTGAGGGTTGCCGTGCCTGCTGAGATGTAGCCATCACCCCAATCACTTACGTCGCAATGCACATAGTCGTATTTGAAGCCGTCCAAAACGTTAGGGTGATTTGCTTCCCAGTCAGACGCTGGCTTGCAGAAGGCAAAGCCCGTAATGGTGATTTGTTTCATATCTCACTCCGGTTGAATGGTTGTCGAATTGCCGTAACAGGCCTGTGATGCGTAGCGGCAGATCACTTGCTTTCTGATTCGCGCAAGGATGTGACCCGCCTCTAGTTCGTCGCCATCTGCCAGCGCTTTCAGAATCTGCTCTTCGTCGTCGTGGTCGATGTTTTGGAACAGGTCATCAGGGGTGAAGGCGCTTGTAAATCGCTGCTTGGCTATCTCTTCGTCAGTGGCAGTTACTGGAACGCCATAGAAGGCGCGTTCTTCTTGCTTTGTGATGGCGTTCATTCGTTGCTCCTTGAAAAACAAAAGGCCCCGATGTGGAGCCTTTGGTATTTGCCCTTGGGGAAGGGCGGGGAGGGGGTTACTTAAGAAGCCAGTGGGCCTTTGTAAAAGCCAAGGTTGTTTAGGTGATTGACAGCCTCTTCTTTGGTGTCGTAGATGGCGCAAACCATTGCGCCGTCTGTCCAATTGAGGTTGACTCGGTAGCAGTCACCAAAGTCGGTGATTGATGCCTTGTCTGCTGTTGTGTGGTTGCGGCCAAGTGCTTGTTGGTTTGCGTGCATCTCAATCTCCTTGGTTAATTCAAAAGCACACTCGCCGAATGCGCTTTTGAATGCCCTCTTGCGAAGGCCTTGCCGGTTACTCAATCCGGCTCCACTGCGGGAAGGTCTAGCCCGTGGCGTTTGCCATTCGGGTCCATATCGGTGCTGGTTGTTGCGCCCACCTGAGCGCCCCCAGTCACTTGGTGCTTTTCTTCTCTTGGCTGCACCGCCTCACCACCGCTCTCGTTCGGGGATACGTGGACTGCTAAACATTTCTGTCGCTACGTCCGTTAGCTTGTTAAAGAACCCCTCGCTAGCCTCGATCTGCTTGCTGCTCCGCTTTGTTTGCGGCATGGATGTATTACATCAAACGGTGTATTACTTGTCAACACTATTTGATGTAATTTTGAATAAATTTTTTTCTAGGTAGAAACCCGCAATTCGCAACCCAGAGACAACGCGCCCCATGAGGCAAACTACAGGGTCAATAACAGGGTCTAGAAAATGAAAATTGCAATCACGTTGCTGGCGGCAGCACTTTTGGGCGGGTGTGCATCGTCAGGCACACAGGTGAGCGAGGCGGCAGCGCTTCAATTCAAGGAGGGCGAGACTACCGAGGCTCAAATCATTGCCAAACTAGGCAAACCCACATCGGTATCCATTGCCAGCGGCATGAAGTTCATCAGCTACAGCGGCATGCAATACCAAGTGAAGGGCGCAACGTTCATCCCGATAGTTGGCGCATTTGCTGGCGGGGCTGACTACACCATGTCGATGGCGATGTACCAAATCGGCGCGAATGGCGTACTTGAGAAAATCACCTACTCGACAAGCGGGACCGGCACAAGAAGCGGCGTGGCACCGGCTGCAATGGAAAGCGTAGAACCAAGCGCGGTGAAGTAACAGGCGTAAAAAAGCCCTCTCGGGGAGGGCTTGTA
>JARXAU010000013.1 GCA_029865675.1 Rhodoferax sp. | reverse complement strand
GTGCTGCGGGGCGAGCTTGACGCGCTGCTGGACGGCATCATCCCACTGTCGCCCCAGGCCTTGCACTCGCTGCGCGAAGAGGTGCTACAGCTCAATGCCTTGGTAGACGACCTGCACCTGCTGGCCATGGCGGACTTGCGGGCGCTGCCTTGCTACTTTGAAGACACCGACGCGGTGGCACTGGTTCAAGGCGTCGTGCAGCGCTTTGCGCTGCGCGCGAGCCAGCAGGGCTTGGCGCTGGGCTTGGAGGCCCCCGCCAAAGCGCCCCTGTGGGTGCGCTGGGACGCCAAACGCATTGAACAATTGCTGGGCAACGTGCTGGACAACAGCCTGCGCTATACCGACGCGCCAGGGCAGATCCTGGTGGCCCTGCACACTGACGCAAGCCGCGTGGTCATCCGCATCGAAGACACGGCGCCGGGCGTGGCGCGGGAGGATTTAACGCGCATTTTTGAGCCTTTGTACCGCGCAGACCTTGCTAGGGGGCGGGCGGCGGGCGGCAGTGGCCTGGGCCTTGCCATTTGCCAACACATTGCCCGAGCCCACCAGGGCAGCATGCGCGCCCAGGCTTCGCAAAAAGGCGGCGTCGCGTTGTTGATTGAGCTGCCCCTGGTGGCAGACCAGGCCGCATGACCCCGCAAACACCAAGCCAGGTGCTGGTGGTGGAAGACGACCGCAAGATATCGGAGCTGCTGCTCAACTATTTGCGCGCGGGTGGCTACGAGGCGACGCCGGTTTACGACGGGCGCGAGGCGGTGCACCGCATTGCAAACCGTGCCCCCGATGCCGTCATCCTGGACTGGATGTTGCCGGGCTTTGACGGAATTGGCGTCTGCAAAGCCGTTCGCGCCTTTAGCGACGTGCCCATCCTGATGTTGACCGCGCGCGTGGACGAGCTTGATCGCCTGCTGGGCCTGGACACCGGCGCCGACGACTACGTTTGCAAACCCTTTGCCCCGCGCGAGGTGGTGGCCCGCGTTCGCGCCCTGCTGCGCCGCGCCAGGGGCCAGGTCACCACCGCGCCCCAGCCGTGGGTGGTGGACGACGCGTTCTTCAGAATCACTTGGCTGGGTCAAGCGCTGCCCTTGACCCGCATCGAGTTCATGATGTTTCGAACCCTGCTGGCCCGCCCCGGACGGGTCTTCTCGCGCGACCAACTGCTGGCCAGCGTGCACGACAGCCAGCGCGACATCAGTGACCGGGCCATCGACACGCACATCAAAAACCTGCGCAAAAAAGTGCAGGCGGTGGAGCCCGGAAGCGACTGCATCACCTCGGTCTACGGAGTGGGGTACCGGTTTGCCCCCCCGGAGTGACCACTGCCACGGCCTGTAGCGCAGGGCCCGCTCATTCAAGGCGAATGGGGCTCACTTGGTCATGGCCGCCCGCGCGCCAGTCGCTGAGCACCGACGCTATAAACGGCCCTTTGGCGTCGGTATACGCCTCGTGGTCGTGCGGAAATTGGGCCGCAAGCTCCAACTTCAAATTCTGGTAGCGCTGGGCCAAAGACGCACTGCTGCGCAGACAGTCGCGAAACGCAATGCGCTCTTGCCACAGGGGGCTGCGCCAAGGAACCAAGTGCAGGTGGTGCGTGCGCGCAGCAGGCGATGGTTTGCAAAACCAATGCATTTCATCGGCCTTGTACGCAAAGTAACAATAGCCCACCGCCTGGGCTGCCGCTATTCCCCCCCCAGGACGACTCCAAGTCAAACACCGGCGCCATGATGTCGATCACCGGCTTGGCCCACAAACCTGGCACTGCGGTGCTACCGATGTGCTCTATGTCGCCAACAAGCCAAGGCCGCAGCGCGGATTGAAGAAGCAGCGCCTCTGAGGCAAACTGTGCCGTCCAGGTCGCGCAGTAGGGCACCACAGTAATGGGCGCGTCGTCAGAGTTTGCAGCGCCCATGGTGGCTGTTAGGCGCCCATGCGTACACTGCCCACATTAGGCAAACTGCGCAAGATATGCGGAAGTTGCGCCATGTCTTGGAACACGTGGTCCACGCCTGCGGCAAGCAATTTTGCGTGCTGGCCCATCACCGCATACCCAAGCACCTGCATTCCCGCCGCCTTGGCGGCTTGCACACCGGTCGGGCTGTCTTCCACCACCACGCATGATGGTGGGTTCGCGTTCATTGCCGCTGCTGCATGCAAAAACAGGTCTGGTGCCGGCTTGGGCAGCGCCACGTCTTCGGCGCTGAACAGTCGATCCTGAAAGTGGCCAAGCAGCCCGGTATGGCCCAAGGTGAACCGCATTTTTTCTCGTGGCCCGTTGGAGGCCACGCAATAGGGCAGCTCCAGGTATCCGAAAAATGAAAGAAAGTAATTTGACATCAAGAACTTACTTGCTTCTGCCGGTCGGCAAAGAAAGCACAACAAAGCCGAAAAAATCGTCAAATCTCGCATCAAGCTTATCGCAAATCCCGTGCCCCGCCGTTTAACTGAGAGCCACCCGCGAACAAACGCAAACACTGCAAAGCCGCCCCCACCCTCACCCCAAAGGCAATAACACTCTCACCACCAAGCCCTGCGGCTGTGCGGCGTGCGCTTGCACGCTGCCGCCATGGCGGTGATCGCAGTGGCGGCAAGGTCGGGCGTGGCTCGGAAAACAAGGTGCCGTTTGTGGCTGCGGTTTCGCTCAACGAGGAGGGGCACACCTTGCGAGTCAAGTTGACCCCGGTATCTGGATTCACGCTCAAAGCGATTACGCAGTGGGCGGGTAAGAATCTCGCGCCAGGCAGCACGGTTGTTTCTGACGGACTGGCCTGTTTCGGTGCGGTCACCTTGGCGGGCTGTGTCCATCAAAGCACGGTGGTCGCAGGACGAAAACCCAAAGAGGTGCCGGAGTTGCAATGGGTCAACACGGTGCTGGGGAACTTGAAAACCGGGCTCAGTGGCAGCTACCACGGGTTTGGCTTTCGTAAATATGCCGCGCAGTACCTGGGCGCCTTTGCCTACCGATTCAACCGCCGATTCGACCTGCGCACGCTACCCCAGCACTTGATGGTGGCGGCGCTTCAGTTCAGCCCGCACCCGCAGCGGTCGATTCGGTTGGGGGCTGAGGTTCATTGCTAATCAGGTTACTGTTTGGGGCTCACGGTGGCCTGAAAGCGACGCTTTGCCGACTTATGATGATTGGCCAACAATTGGCGACTAAACAACCGGGTAGAACCATGTAGGAAAACACCATGCTCTTCGATCTCGTACAGAGAAAATGGGGTGCCATCCGTGCCCGAAGTCACAACGAGCGCGGCACAAAGCTGTGGCGTAAAGGCCAGCTTCCAGCCGCAGAGAATGCTTTTCGTTTAGCAATCAAGCGCAGTGCCAGCTACGCGCCGGCCTATGGCAATCTTGGGTCCGTGCTGCTAGATATGCATTGCTATGACGAAGGTTTTGCGATGCTCCAAGAGGCAGCCCAGATTGCCCCGCGTCATGCTGGCATTCTGGTCAATCTTGGCAACGCCTATGCAATGTCGGGTCGTCTGACACAGGCTATCAAGACCTACGAAAAAGCCCTTTCCATTGACAGCACAAACACAGAAGCGTTGCTCAATCTCACCGGCCCGCTCATGGAAACCTGTGATTGGGAGGGGTTGAGGCGCCAGCTCGTACGTTTAAAAGCCTGTGGGTCGGGAGGGAAACCGACAGATTGGTTACGCTTCATCTCGCCGTTTCATTCGTTTTTTTTACCGTTGACACGACAAGAGCAATTGTTAATTGCACGGCGCGCGGCAGCCGAACTTAGCAAAGCAATTCCCCCGTCGCGCAACCGTCCAAAACTATTGCCGAAGGTTTCGGCTGACAAGCGACTTCGCATTGGATATCTATCGAGCGACTTCCACGATCACGCAACCGCCCATCTCACCAGCGGCATCTATGGTCAGCATGATCGAGAGCGCTTCGAAATCTACGCTTACTCTATTGGACATCCCGACGACAGCCCTTATCGACGAAAAATCGTTGCAGGCTGCGATCACTTTGCCGAGTTGCAGGATAAAAACGCGGACGAAATTGCGCGTCGTATCACCTCAGACGGTATTGATATCTTGGTCGACCTGAAGGGCTATTGCGGTGGCAGTCGGCCAGAAATATTGGCGCTGCGTCCTGCGAAGATCCAAGTGAACTATCTTGGCTACCCGGGAACTATGGGGGCTCATTTCATCGATTACCTCGTTGCAGACCCCATCGTTATCCCGCCTGAGCATGAAATTGACTACAGCGAACGCATTATTCGCCTACCAAACACATACCAGGCGACCGATGACCAGCAAGCCCTCACCGAGATAACGATGAACCGGGTTGCAGTGGGTCTGCCGGAGAGTGCTTTTGTCTTTTGTTGCTTCAACACACCAACTAAGGTAGACCAGCGCAGTTTTGCATGCTGGATGGAAATCCTTGCGCGCGTTCCCCATTCGGTCCTGTGGCTACTCAAGACCATTCCCGAAGTGACCCACAACTTAGCCGCAGCCGCAAAAGCCGCGCGTATCGATCACGAACGCATAATTTTTGCCCCGCGCCTGCCCAAGGCCGAGCATTTGGGTCGCCTGCGATTGGCCGATCTGATGCTGGACACGTTTTGCTGCAACGCGCACACCACTGCCACTGATGCCCTGTGGGCTGGTTTGCCCCTCATCACGCTTACAGGGGAAACTTTTTCATCCCGCGTGGCTACGAGCCTGCTGCATGCTGCTGGTTTGCCTGAGCTAGCTGCCCGAAGCGAATCCGACTTTATCCAGCTTGCCATCAACTTGGCTAACGACGTCTTTCGCCTTCAGGCGCTGCGTCACCGCTTGGACACAAGCAAATACCATACGCTTTTCAGCACACGAAAGTTCGTGCGTGACCTTGAGGACGTCTACCTTGAAATGTACCGTCGGCAGTAGATGGGGGCGTCGCGTTTGGTGTGTTGAATTCTCTGAATCTTTGAGCATGATGTGCGCCGTGCGCCGCCATGCCCGTGGTTCCCGGCAATCCAGCGCCACGACGGAGCGGTAAATCTGTGCGCCAGCGCAGCTTGGGAACGGAATGGATGGTGATCGTACCCGTTGGAATTGATCCAATCCAAAAGGTCTTTGGAGCTGTGGCGTAGCCAAAGCAAACGGCCCGGCCTCCATCAACGGCGCTCACTTTCTAAGCTTGCCTATGGGGCTGCGCAGTTTCGGAGAATCGAGTGACACGCGTAGCTTTCCATAAGCCCGTGGGTTCTGTCGCTGTCGTCGATGTTGAATGCACAAACGCCAACGACCACGCCACCTTGCCCCTCAACCAGCGCAATGGCCGCGCGCATTTGGGCTCCGGTTTCAATCCAGTCGTCAACCACCAGCACGCGCGAGCCCAGCGCGATGGCGCCTAGGCCAAGCTCCAGCCCCTTTTCTTTGCCTGTGTAGTCGACGAACCGCCTACTGTCGCAGCGATCGGGAAGCTTGCCCGCCTTTCGGACCGGAACGAAACCGACGCCAAGCTTCAAGGCCGCAGCGGTGCCCAAAATGAAGCCCAGCGCGTCGATTCCGGCCACCGTCTGAATGGACGCGCCTTCAAAAGGCGCCAGCAGATCATCAATGAGGCACCGAAAACCAAGCGCGCTCGCAAACACCGGCGTGATGTCGCAGCGTCCACCGGGCGCGGCGAAGTTGACGAGTTCGACGTAGTTTTTCATGCGGCGATGGGACGGGAT
>JARXAU010000242.1 GCA_029865675.1 Rhodoferax sp. | reverse complement strand
ACGACCTGGGCCACACGCCCTTCGGCCACGCCGGGCAAGATGCCCTGAATACCTGTATGGCCGACTTTGGCGGTTTCGAGCACAACCTGCAAAGTCTGCGCGTGGTGGACCAATTGGAGGAGCGCTACCCGGACTTTGACGGCCTGAACCTGTGTTTCGAGACTCGTGAGGGAATTTTGAAACATTGCTCGCGCGCCAATGCTGCGGCCATTGAGCAGCGCGAGCCCGCCTATGCCGACGGCCAGGGCGGCGTGGGCGCGCGGTTTTTGCAGCGCCTGCGCCCCAGCCTGGAGGCGCAGCTGTGCAACCTGGCCGACGAGATTGCTTACAACGCGCACGACATGGACGACGGCGTGCGCTCTGGGCTGATCACGTTTGCGCAGGCGCAGTCCGTGCCCTTGTTTGGCGAATTTGCCGCCCAGGCGCTGGCCGCGCACCCGGCGCTGGGCGAGGCGCACAAGGCGCGGCGCTGGTTGTACGAAACCATCCGCCTGATGCTCAGCCAGCAGGTGTATGACCTGATTGCCACGACCAAGGCGGCTTTGGCGGCGCACCAACCGGGCAGCGTGGACGCGGTGCGCCACTGCCCCGACCTGGTGGTTTTCAGCCCCAGCATGCGCGCTGGCAGCCAGGCCCTGAAGGCGTTTTTGATGGCCGCGCTGTACCGCCATCCCCAGGTAATGGACACCATGGATCGCGCCAAGCAAGTGGTGCGCGACTTGTTTGCCGCGTATCTGAACGACCCCAAGGCCATGCAAACCGGCAGTGCTCTGCGCCCGGTGGGAGAGGGCGCGCCGGATGTGCCGCGCGCGGTGGCCGACTACATCGCTGGCATGACGGACCGCTTTGCCGCGCGCGAGCACGAGCGCTTGACTGGTAAGCGCTTGTTGGCATGACCCAAGCATCCGCGTCCTCCGAGGCAGTGATTGCTGCCACCCAGCGTTGGGTGGAGCGCGCCGTCATCGGCCTGAACTTGTGCCCCTTTGCCAAAGGCGTGCAAACCAAGGGGCAAGTGCATTACGCAGTGAGCCAAGCCGATGACCCGCAGGCGCTGCTGTCAGACCTGAAGCAGGCCTTGCTGGACCTGCACGCCTGCGCGCCCGATCAGCGCGACACCACCTTGCTAATCGCGCCCTTGGCCTTGCCTGACTTTTTGGATTTCAACGATTTTCTAGACCGCGCCGACCGCTTGCTCCGCAAAATGCACTTGGAGGGGATCTTTCAGATCGCCAGTTTCCATCCGCAGTTTCAATTTGCCGACGCCGCGCCTGACGACATCAGCCATTTCACCAACCGCGCGCCTTATCCAGTACTGCACCTGCTGCGGGAGGAGAGCATTGACCGCGCAGTGGCGGCCTTCCCGGACGCCGCCCTGATTTACGAACACAACATGCAAACCCTGCGCGCCTTGGGCCACGCTGGATGGCAAGCGCTTAATGTGGCTCCGGCACCCGACGTGCCTGCGCCGGGCGCTGGCGGCAATACTGCACCATGACCGAACGAGCACCCGCCAAGCCCAGCAAGCGCCACGCCGCTGCAGCACTCGTTGCGGCCGGTCTGAGCAAAGCGGCACATAGTTTGCGCCCAGACGCAGGCCCCCAACACCCGCACCCGCTCAGTGAAGAGGTACGCCAAGCCATTCGCCCCGGCCAGTCGGTCGCGCTTTTGCAAGAGCTGCACATCCTGACCCGCGAGGGCAGGCTCAACCAAGACTCCCGACGCAAACTCAAGCAGGTCTACCACCTCTACCAATTCATTGAAAAGCTGCTGCTGGAGTTGCCTGAGCGCGCCGACGGCGAGGGCTTGGCAGACCCAGGCCTGACGGTAGCCGACCACGGCGCGGGCAAGTCCTACCTCGGCTTTATCCTGTACGACTTGTTCTTCAAGGCGCGGTCCACGGGCCACATCTACGGCATTGAAACCCGGGCCGAGTTGGTGGAAAAGTCCCAGGAGCTGGCCCAGCGCCTGGGCTTTGCGCGCATGGCGTTTTTGAATTTGAGCGTGGCCCAGTCCACCGCGTCGGCGGATTTGCCAGTGCAAATCGATCTAGTCACCGCGCTGCACGCCTGCGACACCGCCACCGACGACGCCATTGCCTTTGGCCTGGCCAAGCGCGCGCGCGCCTTTGCGTTGGTGCCGTGTTGCCAGGCCGAGGTGGCCCGCCACCTGGGCGGCAGCCGGGCACTCATGCTGGCGCGTACGCCCTTGGCCGAACTGTGGCGCCATCCCTTGCACGCCCGCGAACTGGGCAGCCAGCTCACCAACGTACTGCGCTGCCTGTACCTGGAGGCCATGGGCTACCAGGTGACGGTGACCGAGCTGGTGGGCTGGGAACACAGCATGAAAAACGAGCTGATTGTGGCGCGCTACACCAGCCACAAAAAACGCGCCGCAGCCGAGCGCCTGCAGGCCGTGCTAAAAGAATTTGGCCTGGAGGCACTTCTTGACACACGGTTTACAGGGCTAGCAGACAATACAAAAAGTGTGCAAAGAGACAACCAAATCTGAAGTTCGCGCGTTAAAGCTCTGAGTTCACGCTCCAGACCTCCCGCGTCTTGCACCGTATTTTTTATCTACATTGAAGGAAACCCCCCATGAAATCCATTTTTTCTCTGGCGATTGTCGTCGTCGCTGTTGCCACTCTTGCCGCCTGCGCCACCAGCAGCCCCGACGTGATTCGCCGCGGTGATGCGCAAACCATGTCCCAAGTCCAAGATGGAGTGGTCTTGTCGGTGCGCACCGTGACCGTGGAAGGCAGCCAAAGCGGTGTGGGCGGCGTGGTGGGCGGCGTGGTGGGTGCGATTGCTGGCTCGGCCGGTAGTGGCGTACAACGCGAGCAAAACGTGCTCGGTGTTCTTGGGGCGGTAGCAGGGGCCGCCGCCGGCAACGCTATTGAACGCGCAAGCACCAAGGAAGAAGCCGTCGAAATCATCGTGCAACTGACCAACGGTGAGCGCCGTGCTATCGTGCAAGCCAAAGGTGGCGAAACCTTGTTGGCCGGTGACAAGGTGGTCATTGTCACCAGCGGTCGCAAAGTGCGCGTTTCCAGAGCCCCGAATTAATTGGGGTCAGATTCCAATTAAATGGCCCGCCTTCCCCGTCTCACGGTCCCGGGCTACGCGCACCACCTGATTCAGCGCGGCAACAACCGGCAAGCGGTCTTCACCACCGACGCCGACCGCCAGTTCTTGCTGGACTTGCTCGCTGAACACGCCAAAGCCTGCGATGTGGCGGTGCATGCCTATGTGCTGATGGACAACCACTTTCACTTGCTGGCCACGCCCGCCACCAGCCAGGGACTGGCGCAAATGATGCAATCCGTGGGTCGCCGCTACGTGCGCTACTTCAACGACCGGCAAAAGCGAACCGGCACCTTGTGGGAAGGGCGCTTCAAATCCAGCCTGATCCAGAGCGAGCGCTATTTGCTTGCCTGCATGGCCTATATCGACCTCAACCCGGTGCGTGCGGGCATGGTGCAGCAGCCCGGCAACTACCGTTGGTCGGGTTACGCCCACCACACGGGGCAGCGCGCTGAGCCTTGGCTCACCCCGCATCCGCTGTATTGGGAGTTGGGCAACACTCCGTTCGCCCGGGAGATAGCGTATGCCAATTTGGTGCAATCTGGCATTGCTTCGGTGCAACAAGCCGCCTTGACGGAAGCCACCCTGCGCGGCTGGGCTTTGGGCGAGCCTGAGTTTGTTGCAAATTTGCAAAAACAAACACCCAGGCGCGTCAGTAAAGCCACCGCCGGACGCCCCCCGCTGGCCGCGAAACAAGGCGGATGAAGCCGATCTCCTTCGGCACGCCCCAGCGAAGCCTGCTTTGGTTTAACCTGTCCCTATTTATTTTGAAGAATTCAAAGCGCTGAATTAATTGGAATCTGACCCCAATTAAATTGCTTGGCACTTTTGTTGCGGTGCGGTATGCTTTTTGTCCTTTGTCAATTTTCAGGAGTGCGCTATGGCGACAGTTGCCGAAATCAAGCACCTTCAAGACCACGGTTTGTATGCATCCGGCCAGGAGCACGATGCCTGCGGTGTAGGCTTTGTGGCCCATATTCGGGGTGAGAAGAGCCACAGCATCGTGGCCAACGCGCTCAAGATTCTTGAAAACCTGGACCATCGGGGCGCGGTAGGCGCCGACAAACTGATGGGCGACGGCGCAGGCATCCTGATTCAGTTGCCTGATGCGCTCTACCGCGAAGAGATGAAAACCCAGGGCGTGCAATTGCCCGCCGCCGGTGAATATGGCGTGGGCATGATCTTTTTGCCCAAGGAGCACGCATCCCGCCTGGCCTGCGAACAGGAGATGGAGCGCGCCATCAAGGCCGAAGGCCAGGTCTTGCTGGGCTGGCGCGATGTGCCAGTCAACCGGGACATGCCCATGTCGCCTACGGTGCGGGAGAAAGAACCCATCATCCGCCAGGTGTTCATTGGCCGCGGCAACGACGTGATCGTGCAAGACGCGCTGGAGCGCAAGCTGTACGTCATCCGCAAGACCGCCAGCGCCGCGATTCAGCACCTCAACCTCAAGCACAGCAAGGCATACTACGTTCCCAGCATGTCCAGCCGCACGGTGATTTACAAGGGCCTGCTGCTGGCCGACCAGGTGGGTACTTATTTTTACGACCTGCAAGATCCTCGATGCGTCTCCGCCCTGGGCCTGGTGCACCAGCGCTTCTCGACCAACACTTTCCCCGAGTGGCCGCTGGCCCACCCCTACCGCTATGTGGCGCACAACGGCGAGATCAACACCGTCAAGGGCAACTACAACTGGATGAAGGCACGCGAAGGCGTGATGTCTTCCCCCGTACTAGCTGCCGACCTGCAAAAGCTTTACCCCATCAGCTTCGCCGACCAGTCCGACACCGCCACGTTTGACAATTGCCTCGAACTCCTAACGATGGCGGGCTACCCTATCAGCCAGGCCATGATGATGATGATTCCCGAGCCCTGGGAAAACCACAGCACCATGGACGAGCGCCGCCGCGCTTTTTACGAATACCACGCTGCCATGCTGGAGCCCTGGGACGGCCCGGCCAGCATCGTGTTCACCGACGGCCGCCAGATCGGCGCCACGCTGGACCGCAACGGCCTGCGCCCCTCGCGCTACTGCATTACCGACGACGACCTGGTGATCATGGGCTCGGAATCCGGCGTGCTGCCGGTGCCCGAGAACAAAATTGTGCGCAAATGGCGCCTTCAGCCCGGCAAGATGTTCCTGATCGACCTGGAGCAAGGTCGCATGATCGACGACGAAGAGCTGAAGTCGGGCCTGGCCAACAGCAAGCCCTACAAGCAGTGGATTGAGAACCTGCGCATCAAGCTCGACAACGTGGTGGGCGCGGCAAGTGACGCCGACGCAGTAATTCCGGGTGACGGTTCATCCACACTAAGCCTGCTGGACCGTCAGCAAGCCTTTGGTTTCACCCAAGAAGATTTGAAGTTCCTGATCGCGCCGATGGCCGCCAATGGCGAGGAAGCCCTGGGCTCCATGGGCAACGACAGCCCGTTGGCCGTGCTGTCGGACAAGAACAAGCCGCTGTACAACTATTTCAAGCAGCTGTTTGCCCAGGTGACGAACCCGCCGATCGACCCGATCCGCGAGGCGATTGTCATGAGCCTGGTGTCCTTTGTCGGCCCCAAGCCCAATCTGCTCGACATCAACCAGGTCAACCCGCCCATGCGCTTAGAAGTGGCGCAACCGGTGCTGGACTTTGCCGACATGGCCAAGCTGCGCCACATCGAGCGCCACACCCACGGCAAATTCCGTAGCTACACGCTGGACATCACTTACCCGCTTTCCTGGGGCCACGAGGGTGTAGAAGCAAAGCTGGCATCACTGTGCGCCGAAGCGGTGGACGCCATCAAAGGCGGCAACAACATCCTGATCATCAGCGACCGCGCCATGAACGCCACCCAGGTCGCCATTCCGGCGCTGCTGGCCTTGTCCGCCATCCACCAGCACCTGGTGCTGGGCGGCTTGCGCACCACCGCCGGCTTGGTGGTCGAAACCGGCACCGCGCGCGAAGTGCACCACTTTGCGGTGCTGGCGGGTTACGGCGCAGAAGCCGTGCACCCCTACTTGGCCATGGAAACCCTGGCGCACATGAGTCAGGGCCTGCCCGGCGCCTTGAGCGCTGAGAAAGCCATTTACAACTACGTCAAGGCCGTGGGCAAGGGCCTGTCCAAGATCATGTCCAAAATGGGCGTGAGCACGTACATGAGCTACTGCGGCGCGCAGCTCTTTGAGGCCATTGGCCTGTCCAGCGAGACCGTGGCCAAGTACTTCACCGGCACCCCCAGCCGGGTGGAGGGCATTGGTGTCTTTGAGATTGCCGAAGAAGCCATTCGCACCCACAAGGCCGCTTTTGGCGCCGACCCGGTGCTGGCCAACGCGCTGGACGCCGGCGGCGAATACGCCTGGCGCGCCCGGGGCGAAGAGCACATGTGGACGCCCGACGCGATAGCCAAACTGCAACACAGCACCCGCGCCAACAACTGGAGCACCTACAAGGAATACGCTGAGCTGATCAACGACCAGAGCCGCCGCCACCTGACCTTGCGCGGCCTGTTCGAATTCAAGATCGACCCCGCCAAGGCCATTTCGGTGGACGAAGTGGAGCCTGCCAAAGAAATCGTCAAGCGTTTTGCCACCGGCGCGATGTCGCTGGGGTCGATTTCTACCGAGGCGCACGCCACGCTGGCTATCGCCATGAACCGCATCGGCGGCAAGAGCAACACTGGCGAGGGCGGTGAAGACCCGCTGCGCTACCGCAATGAGCTCAAAGGCATCCCCATTCAGCAAGGCCAGACCATGTCTGACCTGCTGGGCAAGGAAATTTTTGAGGTGGACTACGCCTTGAACGCCGGCGACTCCATGCGCTCCAAGATCAAGCAAGTCGCCTCCGGTCGTTTTGGAGTGACTGCCGAATACCTGAGCAGCGCCGACCAGATTCAGATCAAGATGGCCCAGGGCGCCAAGCCCGGCGAAGGCGGCCAGTTGCCCGGCAGTAAGGTGTCCGAGTACATCGGTCGCCTGCGCCACTCGGTGCCCGGCGTGGGCCTGATTTCGCCGCCGCCGCACCACGACATTTACTCGATTGAAGACTTGGCGCAGCTGATTCATGACCTGAAGAACGTGGCACCGCACTCCGGCATCAGCGTGAAGCTGGTGTCCGAGATTGGCGTGGGCACGATTGCCGCAGGCGTTGCCAAATGCAAGGCCGACCATGTGGTGATCGCCGGGCACGACGGCGGAACGGGTGCTTCGCCCTGGTCGTCCATCAAGCACGCAGGCAGCCCTTGGGAAATCGGCCTGGCCGAAACCCAGCAAACCCTGGTCTTGAACCGCCTGCGCAGCCGCATCCGCGTGCAAGCCGACGGCCAGATGAAGACCGGGCGTGACGTGGCCATTGGCGCGCTCTTAGGCGCCGACGAGTTCGGCTTTGCCACCGCGCCACTGGTGGTGGAAGGCTGCATCATGATGCGCAAATGCCACCTCAACACCTGCCCGGTGGGCGTGGCCACGCAAGACCCGACCCTGCGCAAAAAGTTCTCCGGCAAGCCCGAGCACGTGGTGAACTACTTCTTCTTTATTGCTGAAGAGGTACGCCACATCATGGCGCAACTCGGTATCCGCAAGTTTGACGACCTGATTGGCCGCGCCGACCTGCTCGACATGCGCAAAGGCATCGAACATTGGAAAGCCAGTGGCCTGGATTTCAGCCGCCTGTTTGCCCAGCCCCAGGTGCCCGCCAACGTGCCGCGCTACCAGGTCGAGGAACAAGAGCACGGCCTGGAAAAAGCCCTGGACAATGTGCTGATCGCCAAAAGCCGCGCGGCAATAGACAAAGGCGAGCGCGTCCAGTTCATGGAAGTGGCGCGCAACGTCAACCGCTCGGTGGGCGCCATGCTCTCGGGCGCGGTGACCAAGGTTCACCCCGAAGGCCTGCCGGACGATTCCATCCGCATCCAGTTAGAGGGCACGGGCGGTCAGTCCTTTGGCGCCTTCCTGTGCAAGGGCATAACCTTGTACTTGATTGGTGACGCCAACGACTACACCGGCAAGGGCCTCTCCGGCGGTCGCGTGGTGGTGCGCCCCAGCATCGACTTCCGGGGCGACGCGGTGCGCAACACCATTGTGGGCAACACCGTGATGTACGGCGCCACCACCGGCGAGGCGTTTTTCAGCGGTGTGGGCGGCGAGCGCTTTGCGGTGCGCCTGTCGGGCGCAACTGCCGTGGTCGAAGGCACGGGCGACCATGGCTGCGAGTACATGACTGGCGGCACCGTGGCCGTGCTGGGCAAAACCGGGCGCAATTTTGCGGCGGGTATGAGCGGCGGTGTTGCTTATGTGTACGACGAAGACAGCCAGTTCGCCAGCCGCTGCAATACCAGCATGGTGAGCCTGGAGAAAGTACTGACTGCCAAGGAGCAAGAGGCGCAAATCGACAAAGCCGTCTGGCACCGGGGCGAGACCGACGAGGCGCAGCTCAAAAAGCTGCTCGAAGACCACAACCGCTGGACCGGCAGCAAGCGCGCGCGCGAACTGTTAGATAGCTGGGACACCGCCCGCGCCAAGTTCGTCAAGGTATTCCCCACCGAATACAAGCGCGCCCTGGCCGAGATTTATGCCAAAAAGCAAGCGATTGCCGCCAAAACCCTGGCCCCCGTTGCGCACTAAGCGCGCGTTCAACACCGTTCAAGGAACACGATCATGGGAAAAATCACCGGCTTCATGGAGTTCGAGCGCGTCGAGGAGGGCTATAAGCCCGTTCCTGAGCGCTTGAAAAACTACAAAGAATTCGTCATCGGTCTGGACGACGCGCACGCCAAAGTACAAAGCGCACGCTGCATGGACTGCGGCACACCGTTTTGCAACAACGGCTGCCCGGTCAACAACATCATTCCCGACTTCAACGAGCTGGTGTTCCAGGGTGATTGGAAAAACGCGATTGACGTATTGCACAGCACCAACAATTTCCCCGAGTTCACCGGCCGCATTTGCCCCGCGCCTTGCGAAGCGGCGTGCACGCTCAATGTGAACGACGACGCGGTGGGCATCAAGTCCATTGAGCACGCCATCATCGACCGCGCCTGGTCCGAGGGTTGGGTCACACCCCAGCCACCCAAAGTCAAGACCGGCAAAAAAGTCGCCGTGGTCGGCTCCGGCCCAGCTGGCATGGCGGCGGCGCAACAACTCGCCCGCGTGGGCCACGATGTAACCTTGTTCGAAAAAAACGACCGCATTGGGGGCCTGCTGCGCTACGGCATTCCCGATTTCAAAATGGAAAAGTCGCACATCGACCGGCGCGTGGAGCAGCTCCAAGCTGAAGGCGTCACCATCCGCACCAGCGTGCTGGTGGGCGACATGCCGAAATCTGGTTCGGGCTCCAAGGTCACCAACTGGGCCAAAGAAACCATCTCTGCCGCCCAGTTGCAAGCCGACTTTGACGCGGTGCTGCTCACCGGCGGGTCTGAGCAGTCGCGCGACTTGCCGGTGCCGGGGCGCGAGTTAGAAGGCATCCACTTCGCCATGGAGTTTTTGCCCCAGCAAAACAAAGTCAACGCCGGTGACGTGCTCAAGAGCCAGTTACGCGCCGACGGCAAGCACGTCATCGTCATCGGTGGCGGCGACACGGGCAGCGATTGCGTGGGCACCAGCAACCGCCACGGCGCGGCCAGCGTCACCCAGTTTGAGGTGATGCCCCAGCCGCCGCTGGAGGAAAACCGGCCCATGACCTGGCCCTACTGGCCCATGAAGCTGCGCACCAGTTCCAGCCACGAAGAAGGTTGTGTGCGCGAATTTGCCGTGTCCACCAAAGCCTTTACTGGCGGCAACGGAAAAGTCACCGGCCTGACCACGGTGCATGTGGAGTGCAAAGGCGGAAAGTTGGTCGAAATTGAGGGAACTGAAAAACACCACCAAGCCGATTTAGTCTTGCTGGCGATGGGTTTTGTTAACCCCGTGGCCACCGTGCTGGACGCTTTTGGCGTGGACAAAGATGCCCGCTCCAACGCCAAAGCCAGCACCGACGAGCGCGGCGGCTACGCCACCAACGTGAAAAAAGTGTTTGCCGCAGGCGACATGCGCCGGGGCCAGTCCTTGGTGGTGTGGGCGATTCGCGAAGGCCGTCAGGCCGCGCGCGCCGTGGACGTCTATTTGATGGGCAGCAGTGATTTGCCAAGATAGGCACTAGAAAACGCCGCAGGGGCGCTTGAACGCGTAAATCTGCAGTAAACACTGCGCAGCCGTGTTCGGGAGGTTCGGGTAATCCCGTATCATTCGGCTCGAATAAACTTGTCAACATGCAAACTTTCCCCCCTGCCCTTGTTGAACTCAATCGCCTGAGCTTTGGTTATGGCGACCGAGTCATCCTCGACGATGTGTCGCTGCGGGTGCCGCGCGGAAAGGTCACCGCGCTCATGGGCGCGTCGGGCGGCGGCAAGACCACCATCCTTCGCCTGATCGGCGGTCAAAATCGAGCCCAGTCAGGAACCTTGCTTTTTGACGGCCAAGATATCACTCCGATGCAGCAAAACGAACTTTATGCCGCCCGCAGGCGCATGGGCATGTTGTTCCAATTTGGCGCGCTGTTCGCCGATTTGTCGGTGTTTGAGAACGTGGCCTTCCCCCTGCGTGAACACACCGACTTGCCCGAGGCAATGATTCGCGACATTGTGCTGATGAAGCTCAACGCCGTCGGACTGCGAGGCGCCCGTGATCTGATGCCCAGCGAGGTCTCCGGCGGCATGGCGCGCCGTATCGCCCTGGCGCGAGCCATTGCCCTCGACCCGGAACTGGTGATGTACGACGAGCCTTTTTCCGGCCTGGACCCGATTTCCCTGGGAACCGCCGCGCATTTGATTCGCCAACTCAATGATTCCATGGGCTTGACCAGCATTTTTGTATCGCACGAGCTAGAGCAAACCTTTGCGATTGCCGACCATGTGATTATTTTGGCGAACGGAAAAATTGCCACCCAGGGCACGCCCGACGAGGTGCGCCAAAGCACCGATCCGTTGGTCTACCAGTATGTCCACGCTTTGACCGACGGCCCGGTGCGTTTTCATTACCCCGGCGTGAGTGTGGAGCAAGATTTTGCAGCGGAGCGCAT
>JARXAU010000224.1 GCA_029865675.1 Rhodoferax sp. | reverse complement strand
AAGTGGGTTGTCGCATTCCATCAGAATGCCCCTCACTTCCTACAAGGAAACATATGAACACTGGCAAACGCATTAATACGTCTGTGGCGACATGGGCCCAAAGCATCGTTGACGCGCTCTTTCAATTGACACACAACGGTTTCGCATTGTTGGGCTTGGCCGTCGTTTTTGCTGGGCTCATGCTCGCTGCGAAACCAGAGATTCGCCAGCTCGGCGAATTGCATTTGATGGGCTGGCTCCAACAGCGGCAGGACTCACTTTCTGGATTGGTGTCGGGTAAGGCTACAGACCACGTCACAGCAGCGAACCCTCAGGACCTCCCCAAGCAGCAGGCTGCGTTGGCCTTCTGGCTGGCCCGCAAGTACAACGTAGCCCCAGAGCCTCTCAGCGCACTGGTGGCCGAAGCCTTCGAGACGGGTCCGCGCAGCAAATTAGACCCCACACTGATTTTGGCAGTCGTAGCAGTGGAATCGGGCTTCAATCCCTTTGCCCAAAGCCCCGTTGGCGCACAGGGTTTAATGCAAGTCATGACCCAGGTTCATGGTGAAAAGTACGCGCGTTTCGGTGGAAAACTCGCAGCCTTCGATCCAGTGTCGAACATGCGGGTGGGCATCAAAGTGCTGCAGGACTGCATTGCACGTGCCGGCTCGGTGGAGGCCGGTCTGAAGTTTTATGTCGGAGCTGCCAACTTGGAAGACGATGGCGGCTACACGGCCAAAGTGCTGGCTGAACACATCCGGCTGCAGGCCGTAGCGGCGGGGCGGCTAGTGCCGGCGGCGGCCACGGCTTCGACGCTCAGCTCCAGCCCCTCGAAGGCCTGAAGCGGCGGCACAGCTTGCGCTGAGGCGCGCTTACCCAGCGCTTACTCGCCGCGCAAGCTGCACTAGAATCCGGCACCTTTGGGTGGGGAACCGGTAGTTCGCAAACTCCGGCGCTCTTGAAACCTCCACGCTCGGGTACGTTTTTCCCTCGCTTCAGACCTGCACCGATCAACAACCAACCAGGAACCACCCATGTACGAGCGCAGCATTCTTGTTGAACAGACCGACCCCGAGCTGTGGGCCGCCATCCTTGCCGAAAACGTGCGCCAGGAACACCATATCGAGCTCATCGCCAGCGAGAACTACGCATCGCCCGCTGTCATGGCTGCACAAGGGAGCCAGTTAACTAATAAGTACGCCGAGGGCTACCCAGGAAAGCGGTACTACGGCGGCTGCGAAAACGTCGATATCGCAGAGCAACTGGCGATTGACCGTGCCAAGCAAATCTTTGGTGCCGATGCGGCCAATGTACAGCCGCATTGCGGTGCCTCGGCCAATGAGGCAGTGTTCCTGGCCTTTTTGAAGCCCGGCGACACCATCATGGGCATGAGCCTGGCCGAAGGCGGCCACTTGACGCACGGCATGCCGCTCAACATCAGCGGCAAGTGGTTCAACGTGGTGTCCTACGGGCTCGATGCCAACGAGGCCATTTACTACGACGCCATGGAGCGCAAAGCCTATGAGAGCAAACCCAAGCTGATCATCGCCGGCGCCAGCGCCTATTCCCTGCATATTGACTTTGCGCGCTTTGCTAAGGTGGCTAAAGACGTGGGTGCGATTTTTCTGGTGGACATGGCGCATTACGCCGGTCTGATTGCTGCAGGCGTCTACCCCAACCCGGTGCCCCACGCCGACGTGGTGACTTCCACCACCCACAAGAGCTTGCGCGGCCCGCGTGGCGGCATTATTTTGATGAAGGCCGAGCACGAGAAGGCCATCAACAGCGCTATCTTCCCCGGACTGCAAGGTGGCCCGCTCATGCATGTGATTGCCGCCAAGGCCGTCGCTTTCAAAGAAGCGCTTGCGCCTGACTTCAAGGCCTACCAACAACAGGTTTTGACCAACGCCGACATTGTGGCCAAGACCCTGACCGAGCGCGGCTTGCGCATCGTCAGTGGCCGCACGCAGAGCCACGTGATGTTGGTGGACTTGCGCTCCAAGCACATCACCGGCAAAGACGCCGAGCGTGTGCTGGGCGATGCGCACATGACGATCAACAAAAACGCCATCCCCAATGACCCGGAAAAGCCCATGGTCACCAGCGGTGTGCGCATTGGCACCCCGGCCATGACCACGCGCGGCTTCAAGGATGAAGAGGCCCGCGCCACCGCGCACCTCATTGCCGACGTGCTGGACAACCCGCACGACGCCGACAACATCGCCGCCGTGCGCGCCAAAGTGCAGGCGCTGACCTCGCGCTTCCCGGTTTACCGTTAAACCAGCCCCTGGATGAAGTGCCCGTTTTGCGGCCATATGGACACGCAGGTCGCCGAGACCCGCGTGTCCGAAGACGGTGACTTCATCCGACGGCGGCGCCAGTGCGGTGCTTGCGAAAAGCGCTTCACCACTTACGAGCGCCCGGACGTGAACTTTCCGTCCGTGGTCAAAAAAGACGGGCGGCGCATTGACTATGAGCGCGCCAAAGTGGCCTCGTCTATGAAGCTGGCCTTGCGCAAACGACCGGTCAGCACCGAGCAGATTGATGGCGCTATTGAGCGCATTGAGGAAAAGTTGTTGGCGCTGGGCCTGCGCGAAGTCTCCTCCACCCGCATTGGCGAATGGGTGATGCGCGAACTCAAAAAACTCGACAAAGTCGCCTATGTGCGCTTCGCCAGCGTGTACCGCAGCTTTGAGGACATCGACGAGTTCAAAACCCTGGTCAATGAGGTGAACAATTGACCTCCCGCCCCACTTTGCCCCAGCTTGGGGCTCCGCATTTATGCCGCACATAAGGACCGCACTGCACCTGGCCGAATCGGCGTTGTGGCTCACTTCGCCCAACCCGCGCGTCGGGTGCGTACTGGTTAACGTTCAAGGCCAAATCATTGGGCAAGGCAGCACCCAGCGCGCGGGCGGGCCACACGCGGAAATCGTGGCCTTGCGCGACGCCGATGCCCAAGGCCTCAGCACCGAAGGCGCGACCGCCTATGTGACGTTGGAGCCCTGTTCGCACCAAGGCCGCACCGGCCCGTGTTGTGACGCGCTCATTCATGCGGGCATTCGCCACGTGGTCGCGTCTGTGCAAGACCCCAATCCCCAGGTCGCTGGCCAAGGCTTTGCCCTGCTGCGCGCTGCGGGGGTGGAGGTGACAGTCGGTCCGGGAGCGGCGCAGTCTCGCGAACTCAACCTGGGTTTTTTCAGCCGCATGGTGCGAAAAACGCCGTGGGTGCGCATGAAGGCGGCTGCCTCGCTGGATGGCATTACTGCACTGCCCAACGGCCAAAGCCAGTGGATCACCGGAGCGCAGGCCCGCGCCGACGGCCACTCCTGGCGCGCCCGCGCTTGCGCTGTGCTTACCGGCATCGGCACGGTGCTGCAGGACAAGCCGCGTCTGGACGTGCGCGCCGTGGATACGCCGCGCCAACCGACCTTGGTGGTGGTAGACAGCGATTTGCAAACCCCTCCCGACGCCGCGCTGTTTGAACCCCAGCGCTCTGTACTGATCTACGCTGCAAACCCGCACCCACAGCGTGAAGCGGCGCTGCAAGCGCGCGGCGCTACCGTGGTTTACCTGCCTAGCGCGCTAGGCCAAGCCAGCGGCCAGCCCAAAGTTGACTTGCACGCCATGCTGCGCGACTTGGCAGTACGGGAAATGAATGAAGTGCATGTAGAAGCTGGCCACAAACTTAACGGTTCGTTGCTGCGCGCGGGCTTGGTGGATGAAATGCTGGTCTACCTCGCGCCAAAATGGCTTGGCAACGGTGCGGGCATGTCTAATTTCGGCCCCCTCGCACAGCTTGCTGAGGGCGTGGCGCTGCAGTTTGGCAGCGTCGACCCCTTGGGGGAGGACCTGCGCATATTGGCCCGAGTGGCAGGGCGCGACGTTTTTTAAAGCTCGAGAGAAATTTGCATGTTTACAGGAATCGTTACCGGCATCGGCCACATTGCGCAAGTCACACCCATGGGCGACTCGGCCGACCATGGCAATCGCCTCACCCTGACCTGCCCCAGCGCCTACTTGGAAGACGTAGGCCTGGGCGACAGTATTGCCATCAACGGCGCATGCATGACGGTCACCAGCTTGGACGCTTCGGCAACCGCACCCTATTTCACCGTGGACGTGTCGGCCGAGTCGCTGGACAAGACCGCGTGCCTCAATGCCTTGGGCACGGTCAACCTTGAAAAAGCCCTGCGCGCCAACGACCGCCTGGGCGGCCACTTGGTGTCTGGTCACGTGGATGGCCTGGGCGAGGTCACGCACTTCACCCAGGTTGGGGAAAGTTGGGAGCTGCGCATTCAAGCGCCACGCAGCTTGGCGAAGTACTTGGCCTACAAGGGGTCTATCACCGTCAATGGCGTCAGCCTGACCGTCAATCGCGTGGCCGACAGCTCCGAAGGCTGCGAAATCAGCATCAACCTGATTCCCCACACGGTGCACAACACGGCGCTGCACAGCCTGCAGGCCGGGACCAAGGTGAACCTGGAAATCGACCTGATCGCGCGCTACGTGGAGCGCATGCTCAGCAGCAGCGCGGCCAGTTAGTGCGCAAGCGCGGCTAAAACGTCAAGGTTTTCACGCCGCTGGCCGTGCCCAACAAGCAGACGTGGGCGCGCTGAAAGGCGAACACGCCCACCGTCACCACGCCCGGCCACTGGCTGACCTGGGCTTCAAAAGCCAGTGGACCGACAATTTTTAGGCCGGTGACGTCGATGATGTGCTGGCCGTTGTCAGTGACCAAGGGCTCGCCGTCCTTGAGGCGCAGCACGGCGTGGCCGCCCATGGCTGCGAACTGGCATACCACGCGCGCGGTGGCCATCGGAATCACCTCCACCGGCAGCGGGAATGCGCCCAGCACGTCCACCAGCTTCGATTCGTCGGCAATGCAGATAAACCTGTCCGACTGCGCTGCAACGATTTTTTCGCGGGTGAGCGCCGCGCCGCCGCCCTTGACCATATGGCCCTGGTGGTCGATCTCGTCGGCGCCGTCGATGTAGACCGACAGTCGTTCGACTTCGTCGGAATCAAACACCGGAATGCCCAAGGCCCGCAGGCGCTCGGTGCTGGCCACCGAACTGGACACCGCGCCCTTGATCTGGTCCTTGATGGTGGCCAGCGCGTCGATGAACTTGTTGAC
>JARXAU010000101.1 GCA_029865675.1 Rhodoferax sp. | reverse complement strand
CACCACCTCGCCGGTCGCGGCCTTCACCAAGGGCGGGCCCCCCAAGAAGATGGTGCCCTGGTTTTTGACGATGATGGTCTCATCGCTCATGGCGGGCACGTAGGCGCCACCGGCGGTGCAGCTGCCCATGACCACCGCAATTTGCGCAATGCCCTGCGCGCTCATATTGGCCTGGTTAAAGAAAATGCGGCCGAAGTGGTCGCGATCCGGGAACACCTCGTCCTGGTTCGGCAGGTTGGCGCCGCCCGAATCGACCTGGTAAACACAGGTCAGGTTGTTCTGCTGCGCCACCTCTTGCGCGCGCAGGTGTTTTTTGACCGTCATGGGGTAGTAGGTGCCGCCTTTGACGGTGGCGTCGTTGCACACAATCATGCAATCCACACCGCTGACCCGGCCAATGCCGGCAATCAGCCCCGCGCCGGGGGCGTCGTTGCCGTACAAATCAAGCGCGGCCAGCGGCGCGAGTTCTAGGAACGGTGTGCCCGGGTCCAGCAGCATCTGCACCCGCTCGCGCGGCAGCAGCTTGCCGCGCGCCGTGTGCTTGGCCCGCGCCGCCTCGCCGCCGCCCAGCGCCACTTTTTCTAGGTGCAGGCGCAAATCGTCGACCAAGGCGCGCATGGCGGCGGCGTTGGCCAAGAAGTCGGCGGAGCGGGGGTTGAGCTGGCTTTGCAAAACGGACATGGGGCGACCTCATTGTTCAGATGAGAGCCAGCATAGCGCGCGCCACACGGCAAAAGTCCGTCCCTTAGCGCCCAACCGGTGCGGCACTTGGGCCTGAGTGTGGCGCCAGGTCCGCCGTAGCGGCCCCACGGGCAAAGTGAACCCGGTGGTCCAGCTCCAGCCGGATGCCGATGTACTCACCCAGCGCGTGATCGTGGTGGCTGGGTATCAGCGAAAACACTGCCTGCCCCGACGGCAGCGCGAGCGTGTAGAGAAAGTTCGCGCCCCGAAACACTTTGGACACCACCCGCGCCTTGGTCGGGCTGGCGTCGTCGTGCAAGATGTCATCAGGGCGTACCAGCAGTTCCTGCGGCTGCTGCGCTGGGCCGTTGATGTCCGCAAGGCCTGCATCAGTGGGGGCTGCAAACGTGCCCAGTTCGGTCACCAGTTCGCCAACGGCGCTGTGGTGCATAGGAATCCAGGCACCCTCGCCCAGAAAGTTCGCCACCAATCGGTTCACCGGCTCGTGGTAAAGCGCCATGGGCGTGCCCCACTGCTGCACGCGCCCCTCTGCCAGCACGGCCACATAGTCCGCCACGGCAAAGGCTTCTTGTTGGTCGTGGGTGACCAGCACGGCGGTGGTTCCAGTGGCTTTGAGCAGCGCACGCACCTCGCGGGCCAAGTGCTCGCGCAAGCTCACATCCAGGTTAGAAAACGGCTCATCGAGCAAGAGCAGCTGGGGCTTGGGCGCCAGTGCGCGCGCCAGCGCCACGCGCTGCTGCTGCCCGCCAGACAACTCATGCACATAGCGCTGCGCCAGGCTTTCTAGCCCGACCATTTGCAGCATCTGCTGCACCCGTGCTTTTGCGTCCTTGGCCGCCAGGCCGTGCAAGCCAAAGCCCACATTGCCTTGCACCGTGAGGTGCGGAAACAGCGCGTAGTCTTGAAACACCATGCCGATGCTGCGCTGCTCGGTGGGCATATGCACACCCGCGCCGGACACCTCGCGCCCCATGATGGCGATGCGCCCCGCCTGCAGCGGCGCAAAGCCGGCGATGGCGCGCAGCAGCGTGGTCTTTCCACAGCCCGACGGGCCCAGCAGGCAGGCGATGTCGCCCGGCGCCAGTTGCAAGGACACGTCGCTCACCACCGGCGCCACTTGGCCGGGGTAGGCCAATGCCACCTGCGCCATCTGCAAGGCGGCGACCGTGCCTAAAGCCGCGTCCGGCTCGGGGGAAAGCATTGTTGAACTTGCCATGGCTAATCTTGCTCGCTCTTTCGCACCAGTAAAAATATCGGCAGCAAACCTGCCAGCACCACACACACACTGGGCAACGCGGCGCGCTCCCACATGCCCTCGGATGTCATCTCGTAAATGCGCACCGCCAGGGTGTCCCAGCCAAAGGGCCGGGTCATTAGCGTGATGGGCATTTCTTTCATCACCTCCACAAACACCAGCAGCGCCGCGCTCAGCAGCCCAGGGCGCAAAAGGGGCACATGCAAGCGCCGCAGCGACTGCCAGGCGCCCAGGCCCAGGCTGCGCGCTGCGCGCTCTTGGTTGGGGGTGATGCGCTGCATGGCGGCCTGGATCGGGTTAAAGCCCACCGCCATAAAGCGCACGGCCAGGGCGGTGACCATGACGGCCAGCGCGCCCTTGAGCACCGGCAGCGGCGCCAGACTCAGGCTTTGCGTCCAGGCCAGCAAGCGGGCGTCCAGCCAAGCCACCGGCACAAACAAGCCCACCGACAACACCATGCCGGGCAAGGCGTAGCCCAGATTGGCCACCCGCACCAGCGCAGCCACCGCGCGCTGCCCGCGCTGGCCTTCAGAGGCGCGCGCCGCATAGGCCAGCGCCAGCGCCGCAGCCAGCACCACCAGCGCCGTCAGGCCCGAGAGCATGAGCGAATGCAGCACAAACTGCCAGTAGCGCGCGTCCAGGTCGGTGGCTGCCGCTTGCACCACCCAGTACAGCAGTTGGAGCACCGGCGCCACAAAAGCCGCCGTGAATACCAGCACACAAGCCCCAGTAGCAGACCAGGCGGCCACGCCAGTTAACCCAATGCGCATGCGCGACTGGCCTTTGGCTGATGGCGCAAACTGGCGGCGCGCACGCGCGCTTTGTTCTAGCCACACCAGGGCCAGCACGCCCAGGGCCAACAGAGAGGCCAGCTGCGAGGCCACGGCCAGATTGAACATGCCCAGCCAAGTCTTGTAGATCACGGTGGTGAAGGTGTCGATGTTGAAGATTGCCACGGTGCCAAAGTCCGCCAGCACTTCCATCAGCGCCAGCCCCATGCCTGCGGCCCACCAAGGCCGCGCCATGGGAATGGCCACGCGCCAAAACGCCTGCTTCCAACCCAGGCCCAGCGTCTGCGCAGCCTGCATGCATTGCGCGCCCTGGGTGTGAAAGGCCTGGCGCGCCAGCAAATACACATACGGGTAAAGCGCTAAGCAAAACACCAGCACCGCACCGCCTGTGCTGCGCACAGAGGGGAAGCCGCCCGACCAACCGGTGGCCGCGCGCCACAGGGTTTGCACCGGGCCGCTGTAGTCCATCAGGCCCACATGCACAAACGCCAGCACGTAGGCGGGCAAGGCCAGCGGCAGCACCAGCGCCCCGCTCAGCCAGCGCCGCCCCGGAAACTCGCACATCACCGTGATCCACGCCAGCGCCACGCCCAGCACCGCCACCCCTAGCCCAACGCACACGGTCAGCACCAGCGTGTTGAGCAGCACCCCGGCCAGCACGTAGTCGCGCAAGTGCTGCCAGACCTCGGGCGCGCGCTGCGCCCAGCTCGCCCCCACCACCGCCAGAGGCGTGAGCGTCACCAAGGCCAGGGGCAGCACCACCCACAGGGGCCAGCGTGGCAGCGTCATGGGCAGGCTATTTGTAGGCCGCGCGGTCCATTAGGCGCGTGGCAGCCGCTTGCAGCTCGCCCGCTTTGGACACATTGATCGGGTTGGGCTTGAAGCTGCCCCAGGACTTGATGACCGAGTCGGCCGCGACGCCTGGGTTGGCGGGATATTCAAGGTCTTTGTCGGTATAGATTTTTTGTGCCTCGTCTGAGGACAGGAACTCCAGAAACTTTTGTGCCAAGGCCGGGTTCTTGCTGTAGCGCGTCACACCGGCACCCGACACATTCACATGCACGCCCGTGGTCGCCTGATTCGCCCAGAACAAACCGACCGGAAATGCAGGGTCCGCTTGCAGCAAGCGCCCCAGGTAGTAGGTGTTCACAATGCCCACCTGGCACTGGCCTGCCGTAATGGCCTTGAGCAAGGCGGTGTCATCTGCAAACACATCGGTGGCAAGGTTCGCCACCCAGCCTTTGACAACGGCCTCTGTTTTTGCCTCGCCCAGGTCCTGCATCATCATCGCCACCAGCGACTGGTTGTACACCTTCTTGCTGCTGCGCAGACACAGCTTGCCGCGCCACTTGGGGTCCGCCAAGTCTTCGTAAGTGGACAAGGTGTTGGCGGTCACGCGCGCCTTGCTATACACAATGGTGCGAGCCCGCACCGACATGCCAAACCACTGCTTGGCCGGGTCGCGCAGGTGGGCCGGAATGTTCTTTTCTAGCACGGGCGACGCCACCGCTTGCAGCAGGTTTTGCTGCGCCGCCTGCCAGAGATTGCCCGCGTCCACCGTGATCAGCACGTCGGCCGGGGTGCTGGCGCCCTCGGCGTTCAGGCGTGCCAGCAAGGCACCCTCGTTGGCGGTCAAGAGCTGCACCTGGGTGCCGGTGCTCTTGGTGAACTGGTCCAGCAGGGGTTTGAGTAACTGCTCGTTGCGGGCGGAGTACACCGTCAGTGTGTCGGCGCGCACTGCTGTGGGGGCGGCCAGCGCGAAAAACGCAGCCAATACGGCAAGCGCCGCCGTGGCAAAAAGGCGCACGGGCTGAGGCTGCGGCAAGGTGGCAGCGCCCAGCGCGGGCGCTTGGTGGGTGAAGTACATGAAAAAAGTCTTTCTGGTGAAGCCAAGCCATGAAATAGCTGAAAGACGGCACGCCCCGAGTCTATTGCAAATACGAACTATTCTCAACAACAGCGTTGGCAGCGCGGTTATTGCGCACCGCACCGCACCGCCCTGCCGGGCGTGCGGCAACCGCCACATTCAATACTGCGTGCCGTCCAGGTAAAACCAGCGGCCGCCATCGCGCAAAAAGCGGCTGCGTTCGTGCAGGCGAATGGCCGGGCCGTTCACCGGCTTTTGGCGGGCCACAAACTCCACTTCCGCTGTGTCGGCGCCGGTCAAGCAAGAGGCGCGCACTTCCAACCCCAGCCACTTCACGCCAGGATCAAACTCGATATGGGCTGGGCGGTGGCCAGGGTGCCAGGTGGCGAGCAAATAGGCTTCGCGCTCGAGCACAAAGGCGGCGTAGCGCGAGCGCATGAGTTGCTCGGCATTGGGGGCGAAGGGGCCGTTTTGGGCATCAGCTTCCAGCCAGCGGCCACAGCATTGGGCGTAAGCGAACACGGGCGCGGACTTTGTTTGCACTTTGCGCCCTGCTTGCTGGGCCTTTGTGGACTCACCGCCCACCAAGCCGCCACAAGGGCACGGCTGGCTAGGCGCCAACTGCTTCATCCCTTGGCGTGGCGCTTGGCTTTTTGCTGCTCCAGCGTCTCGGTAGGCGCGCCGTCTTTCACCCATTGGGCAAAGCCGCCGTCCAGGTGGGCCACATTGGTCATGCCCATGTCTTGCAGGGCTTTGGCAGCCAGCGCGCTGCGCCAGCTTGCCGCGCAAAACAGAATGAACTCTTTGCTCTCGTCCCCAAACACCGGCTTGAAATAAGGCGAGGCCGGGTCCACCCAAAACTCCAGCATGCCGCGCGGCGCCAGTACCGCGCCGTCGATGGTGCCTTCGCGCTCCAGCTCGCGCATATCGCGAATGTCCACCAGTTGCACCGAGGGGTCTTGCAGGCGCGCGCGCACTTGGGCCACGCTGTAGGTAGTGATCTGGGCGTTGGCTTCGTCGACGAGCTGGCGAAATCCTTTGGTGATGGGCATGGTGCTCCTGTGCAAGTTGAAAAACAGCGTCAGGGATTTTGACACTGGCTGCGGCCATATCGGTGGCCTGCCCGCGGCCACACGCCTTCGTTAGGTCTCAGGCGGCCATCTTCCGCACTCCGCACTCGACGCTACCGGTACTTTGCAGCCGTAATGAACTGAGCAAAACTCTCGCACCACACAATGACTGCGACGTATTTTTCGGGCGCGATGCCGGGCGGTAGGGGCACCACAAAGTTTTCGAAGGTCTTGACGTCGCCGACTTGGACCATGCTGCTCTTGAGGCGTTCAAAGTCGGCTTCGGTTTCTACGAATTCTGGTGAGAGGTAGAGTTTGTAGTCCGGGCCCGGCGCAAGTTGCCCCACCAGTGAGATGGCCTTGGATGCAACAGACACCACGCCCTCGCCCCAATGCAGCGCGTCACTGTCCTTCAAGTCCTTGCGGAACTGGCCCGTGAACATCGTCTCGCTGGTCGCAGCCCTGACGTCCTCCAGCGTGGGCGGTGCGGGTGCAATCAAGATCGGCAGCGCGTAGATGCCTGCGGCAAAGCCAAGCGCCGCTATTGCGATGTGCGACGCGACCAGCAAAAAGACTTTGGGTGTGTTCATGGTGTGATGGAGCAAAGTAGACCTAGAGCCTGAGGCCCGATGTGAAGTGATCCCAACCGAGCCGAGCATACGTCGTAGCGCGAGCGGCTCGCTCACTTCCTTTTTCATTTGGAAACTTTACTCTCAAACTTCTTTCCTGCGATGGAATGGGCTGCGCCAGGCCCCAGACGGATGACCCGCTGTTGGTATTGATTAGGGCGCTAGCCTCGTCAACGCGCGGACACCACACTGAGCTGGCGGGCATGGGGGAAATCGATTTCCTCACTGGCGCGCTGCGTCATGAGCCCCTCTTGGAATCCGTTTTCAAATATACAACCGTAGCTGATATGATTATTTTGGAAATCAGTGTTGCGCCAGGTAAACATCTCTTGGGGAGCCTTGCGGCGCAAGCTGACTGCGCGAGTCGCAAATCAAAAGACCACTACAAAGACCGGTCTACGCATTTTTTTAACCACAACTTCTCAGGGGAACACACATGGACGAATCTTCAATCATTTCACTGGCAACCAATCTCATGGACGCTCTGCTCATTGGTGCGGCCGTTTGGATGGCCATTGCGGTGGCCAAATTGCGCTTGGGCGGCGCACTCAGCAGCAGCGTGAACCGCATTGTGCTTGGCGCAGGCGTTTTGGGCGTGGCGCATGTAGTGGAGACCCTGTCCCTTCAACACGGCATGGATGAGCACGTCAATGAGCTCTTGCACCGTGGAATAATTTTGGTGGGCTTCGTGGCACTGACACTGGGTATCCAGTCACTGGTCGGCGCGTTTGGAAAAACAAAGGCCTAAGCCAGAGCCACCAAGGTGCCGATGAAGTCGCAGTTCCAAGCCCTGTTGCGTGAAGCCATCGTGGCGCGGCGCACCGGGGCCTTGTCAGGCTCCGCCGTCGCTGGCGAGCACGACGTGGGCTTGGGGCAGGCGCAAGGCAAGGGTTTTTCGTGGTTATTGCGCAGAGGAGAGCTGGTGTCGAGCGAGTTTGCTGGTTCAAGTGCCTTGCCTGCTGCACTCCTATTGTTGAACGCGCAAACCATCCTCAAGGTTCGTTGGTTTTCGATGTCCGAGGGCGCGGTCGGCGAATCCGCGCCGCTTTTGCCGGTGCGGAAAATACTGTTGCTTATTGACGGACCATCGAACCCAGTGCGCGTAAACGAGGCCTCGACCCCTCCAAGTGCGCAAGACATGGCGTCCTTGCAACCTTTGGCGCTCGAAATTTTTGAACGTTTTTTCGGCGACGAGGCCCCAGAGCGGGTGAGCCGTGTTGTCTCAAGCCTCGGCCCAGAGGCAACTTCGGCCAGACTGGCCCAAGCCTACGCCAAAGCCTTGGAGCCTTTGATCGGTCAGAGCATGGCCCGAAGCTACTTTCAAAAGTTTTTTTGACGGGCTTGCGCCGCTGCAATCAAAGCAGCGCCCAACCGATCTAACGGCGCTATCAAATCCAATTCTCGCGCACGACGCTGCTGGAATGAACCCGGCGAACATTGTGTTTCTGGAATAGAACTTTCATGGCTTTAGCAGCCTCAATTTCGCGCCAGCGAGCCCACCAAGGCGCAACAAGGCCGTCTGTAAATGTGCAGTCTGTTCCCGTTGTATCGCACCGTCCCTGTCATGCGAGTGCAAGAAAGCCGTCAACAATGAACAGCCCAGATTGGCGGTGCTTGGCTGTGCGGGAGGTATCTGTATGGAGACTTGCCGAAACCCTGGAGGCTCTGAGCGTCCGAGTTGATCACCAGGATGGTTCAGCGTTTGTGGTGCGAGCGAGTGAACTTGCCCAGGCCTTGCATACGTTCCCCCTCTTTTTTCCCAAGATAGGAACGACAGGGGTGCCAAGTACGTTCTCAATTGCAGGGAGCAGATTTGGCTCCGGGTAAGTCACTGAGAGGGCGAAGGCCATATTTCTGCACGACTTCTGGCGAAATGCTCTCAGTTTTTACAACCAAGATGATGCCAGTCGAAGAACCGCAAACGGTAGTTCCTACCCAATTGTTATCAAAGCCACAGGAGCTCGAGACGACAGTTGCTTCTGCAGTCTTTAGCGAGGCAACCAGCGTAGCCAACTCTGCTGATGTACTTGCCTCAGGTTGGCACTGTACCAATGAGGATCCTTTGTAGAACGAAGTAACGGTGAACAACGTGTTTGCTGCAGCCAATTCACTCTCGCCACCACCACAGGCTGTAAGTGACATTGCTAGCAGAGAACTAAGAACTTGTAGATAAGGTTTCAATCGTATGACTCCCAGGTTGACGATCTTATGAGTAGGCAGATACTTGATTCACAACGAAACTTTTTGTAATTCCCCCAAGCAGCAAGTTCAATCGAGGCCACGCGACGTATTTGCACCGACGAAAAACTCAACAAATAACTGGCACTTCCCCGTCCCAAGCAAACCGCACCCCGTCAGGGTTGTGGTCTACGGCGACAAAGTGCTGGTATGGAGAGGCAAAACTGTTCATGAACTTACTTTTTGCGGGAACGATGATGATCATAACTGTTGGAATTGATCTCGCCAAGAACGTCTTCGCGGTGCATGGCGTCGATCAAACAGGCAAACCTGCCCTGGTGCGCCCAGAAGTCCCGCGTGCCAAGCTCATCGGATTCATGGCCCATTGGCTACCCCTCCTGATCGGCATGGAAGCCTGCTCCGGCGCCCACCACTGGGCCATGCGGTTTTCCAAGTTCGGCCACACCGCGCGGCTTATGGCACCTGTCGGAATTGGGCATCATGCTGCCACTCAAAGCCGCCACCGTGCGCCGCCAAGCGCACAAACACCTTGAAGACTTGCCCGGATGGTGCCGTCACCGTGGTGGGCGATGCACTAAGCGAGTTGACCCGCCCGGACGAACGCATCAAGCAGTATGACCACTACATCGAGCAAGCCGCCAAAGAAGACCTGCGGTCCCGCCAGTTGATGCAGCTCGCGGGTACTGGCCCGACCACGGCCAGCGCCATTGTGGCCACAGTGGGCAAAGGCCACGACTTTAGCTGCGGGCGCCAGTTCTGCGCCTGGCTGGGACTGGTGCCGGGGCAATACAGCTCGGGCGGCAAGCAGCGATTGGGGCGCATCACCAAAGCGAGTGACCCGTATTTGCGAACGCTACTGATCATGGGCGGCAAAGCTGCGCTAGCCCCGGGGAATCTCAGTAGGCAACGACCAAAAGCACACAGTGAAGCAGGCAAAAAGTGACGTCAAGTTTCGTGGTCAATCGCTGCGCGATTCAACCACGAGGGTTTTCTGTTTGACAAAGATGGGGAAGCCCTTGTAGTTTGAGCTGAGCGGACACCGCCGGATTGGCGTTTGGCCTCAGCCTCTTTGCGTGTATGCAATGAGCGTTGCCGCGGCAAGCAAGCACCAAAAGCCAATGGTTAAGGGCCGGTTGCGAACAGGTTCGTGGTGGGTTAAAAAGAGGTGCCCGAGAAGCTGAGTGATGCCACGCATGCCATACATGCCAGCAACGACCAAGACGACTGCGCAATAAACGACATGAAAGAGCCAGGGCAGGGATATCCATGTGTACGCTGCCACACGGGGACTGAACGTCAGCAGTGCAAGCCCAAGATAAAGCGAGAACTCGAACAGAGGCACGGCGATGAAAACGGCAAGGCTTCGGGTAAGGGATGTCTCACCATCTTCCGAGCGCACGGACGCGCTGCGTTTCGATCGGTTGCTTGGCTTTGCCCACGCGTCGCTCATGAGTTACACCGTAGTTGCGCTGCAATGGCTGCCAGGGTCATTTCTATTCTCGCGGTGATCTTCGGCGGGACGCGCATGGTTTTGCTCTGAGGCCTAACGTTGGCACCGTACGGCCCGCAGCCAACGCCGCGAAGCGGCAACCTTTGGCTGCGTGTCCGTGACGAGCAACGTGTCAGCCGCCTACACCGGAAACCAGCGGAAACGAGGATGGGTTTCGAATGGACTGCACCGACAAGTCGACGTCCAATCCTGGCCAATAGAGATGGTCGGGGGTCGGCCACTGAACTTCGGAAATCTGTTCGATCGTCCCCTTTCGAAACCATGGGAATTGGTCGAAGGGCACGAGCAGTTCTTCGTCGCCAAGCAAAAGCCAAAAACCGTGCTTGGAAACATGGGTAACTTCAGCTGCCAAAGTGGTGGTTCCAGGCATCTTGGATCTCCTTCAAGTGTGCATCCACAACTGCGTGCGCCTGCCGAAGTTGCGTAGCAGAAAGACCAGTATGGTTGGCGAGAACCACCTGTGGCGTCAACCAAAACTTAGCTTCCCCGTCCACGTGCGAAACATGGACATGAATGCGCGTCTCCTCCCTCGAAAAAAAGAAGAGACGAAATTGGCCGTCACGAACAATAGTAGGTGCCATACAGTTACTGTAACCAACTTATCTTCCGGCAGGTAACGCTCGAGCTAAACGTGACAGGACGGCGGTACGCCAACCCCAGCACGGAGAAAATGTATCGCACGTCTCCAGCCCGAGCCTGCCGACCTGCCGTTGGCGCTGCGCTTGAGCGAGGGGCCAGACATCACCGGCTGGGCGGTTTGACCGATGCCAAGATTCTGGCTAGGTCTTGGGGTACTGGTAGGGGTTTGAACGGGCTCACGTTGGAGCCGCCAGTGTTGCCGGTAGGTACAAGGCCAATAGCAGTCTTGGTAGCGGCGCCGACCATTCGGAAGACTTGGCCGAGTGTCTCTCGCAATGACTTGCTACGCATCCCCCAAAGGAACATGTGCCAGTGTGTCCGCACGTGCTGCACCGTGGACGACTGTCCAAGTACGTGCGCGCGCTCCAGATGACGAAATGCTTGAACTCGCTGACCTGCAGCCCAACTGCGCTGCGCCTGCTGTATTTCTTGAGTGACGTACGGGCGGATTGCTTTGGCGAAATTCGGCATATGTTTCCTGTTCGATGGAGTATTTGCGAACGGTACTCGACTCTGCTTTGTCGGGCCTCCAATGCGGATGATTTTGTACCCGAAGTGATTCCGATGATGCAGTCAACAGGTCAGACCGGCGGCGGGCAATCCCGACTAAGCCCTTGTGGCATTCGATTGGAAATGACCACGGGAACGGAATGGGGCCCTGCCGAGCGGTTCGTATCTGGGTCCGCGCCCACCAAGGCGCAACAAGGCCGTCTGTAGATGTGCAGTCTGTTCCCGTTGTATCGCACCATCCCCGTCACGCCAGTGCAAGAAAGCCGTCAACAATGAAGAACTCACGCCTGCGGTGCTTGACTACGTGGGAAGTCCCTGTAAGGGATTAGGCCACACTCTTGCTCCCCGCGATAAGCCTGCGAGCACCCACACCCGCAAGGCCGACTATGCCAAGCGCGATGCACCACCAGTGGAGCACGCTCAGTGAAATGATCCCTAACAAGACGTTGTCTATCGAAAACGGCGCTAGGGGACGAATGTCGCTGTGCATTATGCTATCGAGCAATACGTGTGAGTACGCGCCCAGTGCTGCGCCAACACCGACTTGGCGCATAGTCAGGCGCCTCCAGTCAAACGGATTTGGCAACCAGTACCTATTTGCAAACCATCGCAGAGTGACAAAGAGCGCAAACGTTCCAACGATCACCAGTGTGGCACCAACATAAGTATGGAAGAACGCGTGTACGGGTTCTCTTCTGTTGATCAGGTTGTAGAGCGACTCGATATCGATCAGGACATTGGCGCTGCAGTAGGCCAGAAAGCTGATGTGCTTCGGTGCGAGGGCATGAAGCACAGCGCCTGGCCCGAAGTGGAATGGCGTGACGGGCATGGTGGTCCTTGTGAAGCCAAACGTCGGCCGTGAATGGGCCGCAACGGCGCACTCAGTTTTGAAGATAGGCGACCACGCCGGCCGCCGTTGTGGGTCCATTCGACGAACCTGTTAAAGTTCATCGCGCCGCTCCCCTGCATAGCGTGTAGTGATCTCGGACTCGCTGCGGCCCCTTACGATCTCGAATGTACTGGTCGTACGAAGGAAAGTGACGCTGGCGGCCCAAGTAATGCGGGTAATGTTCGAGATGCCAGCGACAGTCTTCGATGAAATCGGCTTGATTTCGGCCAAGCACAGAACAGACCTGCTCGAACTCGACGAGGGCTTCGAGCAATTCCTTGCACTCTTTCTCGCTAGCTCCATTGGCCCCCCACAGCACACCGGCCGGGAGTTCGTGCATTGCATCGCGCAACACTCGGACAAGAAACTCATAGCGCTCTCTAACCTGGCGTGACATGACTGTGAGCTTTAACGCCAAAGGTAAGCGGCGCCGGAGCCCGACAGGGCGTAGGGTACCAATACTGGCCATGAAAATGGCGAAGCCATGGCCAGTATTGGCGTCGGCTTGACCGCCCGGTTAGGCGCTGAATTTTGGGCTTTAGTGTTGCGCTCCATTTTTGAAACTACGCCATACAAAGTTTTGCATGAAGAGCTGCCTTGATTGAAGGCCACTCGATAGCGATGATGCTGTACATGACTGAGTTTCGGATGAACCCATCGCGCATCACCATGTGACTGCGCAGAACACCTTCTTCCTTGGCGCCTATTCGTTGGATGGCATTTCGGGATTTGGAGTTGCGCTCGTCGGTGAGCAGCTCGACGCGATTGCATTCCAACGTTTCAAATGCGTGGCAAAGCATGAGGTACTTTGCTTCGGTGTTGACATGGGTTCGTTGGCTAGAGGCCGCGAGGAAGGTAAACCCAATTTCGAGCCTACGGTGTTGGGCCTCAATGCAGCGAAAGCGCGTGCTGCCAACAACTTTGCCTGATTGCCTGTCCACAGTGGCGAAAGCCAACTCCGTCCCTGCATGGAAGGCTGTCTCTGCAGCATCCAGGAAGCCGGGCAGGTTGTCAGGGTGCGGAACGAAAGTGACCGGAATTTCCCATAGCTTTCCATCCTCAATAGCGAGTCTGAGCCCAGGAAGATGGCGCTGTTCGAGTGGTTCTAACCGAACACGACACCCTTCCAAGGTTACTTTTTCGATCTTCACTATCTTTCCCTATTGCTGTTTTGGCCTAACGCCAAAGTTAAGCGGCGCCGGAGCCCGATAGGGCGAAGGGTACCGACACTGGCCATGAAAATGGCGCAGCCATGGCCAGTGTTGGCGTCGGCTTGAACGCCCAGTTAGGCGCTGGATTTTGGGGTTTGGCGTTGCACTTCATTTTTGAACCCGCGTTTCTTAATGCTCAGCGCGATAGTCGCAGGCCGCGGCCTGGCCGGGAACTAAACCACAGGAATGATCCCATGACTACGCATGCCCCGATTGCTATTGCGTACCCCTGAGGATTGGTTTCCTTAGAGCCAAACCTGGAACACCTCGGTGGGGAGTAGCTCTTGTACTGCGGTGCGAGGGCCTCACACCAAACCACTGCGTTTTCCTTTGAAACGAAACCCCTGCCTGGTAGAGCGAACGTCATGTCGATGACTGTGAAGAAGGCAAACATCATGGGGAGACCTACAAGCACTTGAGCCACCGTCTATGCGAAGGTTCTGATCCGTGGATTCATAGTTGAACTGAAATGCCTGTGTTCGTGCAGATTTTCCCGAAGCGAATTTGTCAGAGGTGACGCAGGAATCTATGGGCCTAACGTTCGAGCTAACCTGGAGACGACGGCGTGGCGCAAAGCCCGCGCCACAGATAATGCACACCTGCACTGTGGCGCGGGCTTTGTGGCACGCCGTTGGCTCTCAGGTTGAGCAAGGGGTTAGGCCGCAATGTACGTTCCTGCGAGCTAGTGTGCCCAGCATCTCAATCTACAGGTAGATTACGTCAGAGACATCTCGTGGAAAAAATGATCATATCCCTATCCGTGATCGGACCTCATCTATCGAAAAGGCGTGTTTGTTGGAAGCATCAACTGAGAAGAATAGGTTTGTCAACTCGTCCAAAGATTCAACGACACAATCTGCTCCCGCCTGCAAGAGCTTTTCTCTGCTGACGGTCGATGTAATTCCTATTGCCAGTATTCCAGCATCTTGAGCAATCTTCATATCATGCGGCCCATCGCCAATCATAGCGGTCCGGCTACCAAAAGACTGTCTGTTCAATCCTGAGCATTCGAGGATCAGTTCAAAATGTGCGGGGCCTTTGGATTGCAGTGGCTGTGAAGCATCTTCGCCGAAAGATGCAACGAAATATTTATCTAAACCGTTTGCTTGTAGGCGGTGCTTTACAACATCTGTCCGAGAGCC
>JARXAU010000024.1 GCA_029865675.1 Rhodoferax sp. | reverse complement strand
ACCCGGTTCAAGTTGCTTGAACTTTCGGTATCTTGGAATGATGCTTTCGGCGGATGCGGGCCAACTCAGGTGCATGGCGCCGCTCGCTCCAAAGCCGTTTTTCATACCGAAACCCGAGCCATCCATGCAAACCGGGTGGCTAGCGGTTCATCCCGATTTTGTGCATCGGCGGGGGGTTGCAGAGTTGGTGGCGTTCTGCACGGACGTTTGGACTTGACATCGACGTGCTCTGAAGCGTGCGGTACGACGCCTGGAGTGGGCCAATAACGGTCGCCACCTATCCGCTCAGCCCGCCCGCTTAAACAGCGCCAACAGCGTGCCCGCCACCACAAAAAGACCGCCAAACACCCGGTTCATGGCCCGGATGTGCGAGGCGTCGCGCAGCGCGTTTAGCACCCGTGACGCCAGGGCGGTGTAGCCCGCCATGACCACCAAATCGGTGAACGACAGCGTGGCGCCTATCACCAAGTACTGCCCCAGCAGCGGCTGATCGAGCACCAAAAACTGCGGCACTACCGCCAACATGAATACCGTGCCCTTGGGGTTGACGGCGTTAATCATCCAGCCGCGCAGCACCATAGAGCGGCGCGAGGTTTGCGTGCCGTCGTCGCTGCGCGCGGCCAGTGGTGTGGCCGGGGCGCGCCACTGGCCAATGCCCAACCACACCAAATACGCCACGCCCGCCCACTTGACCGCGCCGAATGCGGTAGCCGAGGTTGCCACCAAGGCACCCAAACCCGCGCCCACCAACAGCAACTGGGTCCAGATGCCCAAAATCAGCCCAAACACCGTGAAATAACCCCGGCGAAAGCCGTAGTTCAGGCCCGCACTCATGGACGCCACGGCACCTGGCCCCGGCGAAATGCTGATCGCCCAGCAGGCGGCAAAAAAGGTCAACCAGGCCGAAAAATCCACGCAGCGTTCCCCAAAAAACGAAGCGAGCGCCGCAGTGCTGCGGCGCTCGCTTTACAAAAAATCAGGCCTGAATTATGCGCTTTGCAGTGCGGCAATGCGCTCCTCAATGGGCGGGTGGGTGCTAAACAGCTGGCCTATGCCACCGGCAATACCGAAGGCCGCCACGCTCTTGGGCAACTCGCCGGTGTGCATGCCGCCCAGGCGTGCTAATGCGTTGACCATGGGCTGCTTACGCCCCATCAACTCGGCCGCACCCGCATCGGCGCGGAACTCGCGTTGGCGCGAAAACCAGGCCACCACCATTTGAGCGGCAAAGCCCAGCACGATGTCGAGCACGATAGTGGTAATCCAGTAGCCCATGCCGGGGCCGCTGTCGCGGTCGTCGCCCTTGCGCAAGAAGCTGTCCACCGCATAGCCAATGACGCGGCTCAAAAACACCACAAAGGTGTTCATCACGCCCTGAATCAACGTCATGGTGACCATGTCGCCATTGGCCACATGCGCGACTTCGTGGCCGATCACGGCCTCCACCTCGTCGCGGGTCATGCCTTGCAGCAGGCCGGTGGACACTGCCACCAAGGCTGAGTTTTTAAATGCGCCAGTGGCAAAGGCGTTGGCGTCGCCCTCAAAAATGCCCACTTCGGGCATGCCAATCTGGGCCTTGTCAGCAAACTTGCGCACTGTCTCCACAATCCAGGCCTCGTCGGCGTTTTGCGGCTGCTCGATCACGCGCACGCCCGAGCTCCACTTGGCCAAGGGCTTGCTGATGAGCAGCGAGATAAACGCGCCGCCAAAGCCCATGATGAGCGCGAAGCCCAGCAATGCGCTCAGGTTCAGGCCATTGGCGGTGAGAAAGCGGTTGACGCCCAGCAAGCTGGCCACGATGCCCAACACCACCACCACCATGACGTTGGTAACAATCAATAAAAACATGCGTTTCATAAAAATCCTTTTCACAGAAAACAAGCCCGAAAACCGATGCGGACGTTCCGAGCGCATGTTAGGGCCGGACGTGTCAAAAACAAGCCATTAGGCCGTTTTTGGGCCCAGAAACGCTGCGGCCTTTATGGATTGACAGCAGCCGGCAAGCGCGGCGCGCGAAACACCGATGGGTCATCGTAAAAAGCAGGCTGCGCGTTGCCTGCCCACCAGCCGGGCACGCCTAGCACCGGCAAGTGGGCAAAAGGCTTGGCAGCCAGTTTGTCTGCGCTCAGGTCCTGCGCCATCCAGGCGTCCAGGGCCACCAGGCCCGGCGCGCCGGGGTGGGTGCGGTAGACGTGGGCGGTCATGCCTTTGCGCGGCTGCACCAGCTTTTCCAGTAGGGCGTGGCCAAACAGCACCAGCTGCGCCTGCGCCCACAGGGGGCGCAGCGTCAGGAACAAGCGCGTCCAGTCCTTGGCCACCAGCGCCTGCCACAGGGCGTCCGGCGCTTGCAAAAAGGCCGCGTTTTCATCAAACACGGTAATGCCGTCGCGCGCCGGGCCGCGCACGCTCTGGACGCCGCTGCGGGCAATTTGCTCGGCCTGCAGCGCATTGAGCCGGGTTTTGGTGTGCGGAAAGTGCAGCCAGCACAGGCCGTTGAAAAAGTCGTGCAGGCCCTCGCGCGTGGGCACCTGGCGGCTGCGGTAGATAAAGGCCTCGTAGGCCTCGCCTGCGGGCAAAGCCTGCTGGGGCACAAAGTGCACCGGGGCGATGGGCGCGCCACCTTGTTTGATGGCATTGAGTGCGCTGGCGCAGCTTTGGCCCGCCAGCACCTGCGCCGCCACCGCCTGGCCTTGGGCTTGCCAGGGCGCAAGCCAAGGAGCAGCCCAGTCGATAGCGTCTAGACCAGGCGCCACTGCAACGCTTCGCCGCCGCCCAGGGGTTTGAGCACGGCCTCGCCAAACGGGTAGCCCTCGGGCGGCGTCCAGCTTTCACGGCGCAGGGTGACGGTGCTGGTATTGCGCGGCAAGGCATAAAAGTCGGGGCCAAAAAAGCTGGCAAAACCTTCTAGCCGGTCCAGCGCGCCTGCGGCTTCAAAGGCCTGGGCATAAAGCTCCATCGCAGCGTGCGCGGTATAGCAGCCGGCACAGCCGCTGGCGTGCTCTTTCAGGTGCGCGGCGTGGGGTGCGCTGTCGGTGCCCAAAAAGAACTGGGGCGAGCCGCTGGTGGCGGCCTCCACCAGCGCCAGCCGGTGGGTTTCGCGCTTTAACACCGGCAAGCAGTAGTAATGCGGTCTAACACCACCTTTGAAAATGGCGTTGCGGTTGTACAGCAGGTGGTGGGCGGTGATGGAGGCCGCCGTGAGCGGCCCGGCGCTGCGCACGTACTGCGCGGCCTCGCGCGTGGTGATGTGCTCAAAAACGATTTTCAGGCCCGGAAAGTCCCGGCGCAGCGGAATGAGCTGCTGGTCAATAAACACGGCCTCGCGGTCAAACAGGTCAATGTCGCTGTCGGTCACCTCGCCGTGCACCAAGAGCGGCATGCCCGCGCGCTGCATGGCTTCCAAGGTCGGGTAGGTTTTGCGCAGGTCGGTCACGCCCGCGTCGCTGTTGGTGGTGGCGCCCGCCGGGTACAGCTTGACCGCCACCACACCAGCGGCCTGGGCGCGGGCGATTTCGTCAGGGGGCAAGTTGTCGGTCAGGTACAGCGTCATCAGCGGCTCAAAAGCCACGCCCGCAGGCACGGCGGCCAAAATGCGCGCGCGGTAGTCCTGGGCCTGCTGCGCGGTGGTGACGGGTGGCCTCAGGTTGGGCATAACCACCGCGCGGCCAAACTGCGCGGCCGTGTGCGGTACCACGGTCTGCAAGGCCAAGCCGTCCCGTAAGTGCACATGCCAATCGTCGGGGCGGGTGAGGGTCAGGGTGGCGGGGGCAGCGGTGGGGGCAGCGGTGGGGGCAGTGGTGGGGGCGGTGGTGGCGGCGGGTGTGGAGGTAGTCATAGCAGCTTGGGGTTGCACGGGATCTTTCCCTATTGTCCCCAATCGGTCACTCGCAATCACAGGCCTCTTACACAGGCCTCTTACACAGGCCTCTGAGACAGGCCTCTCAAACAGAAGCGTTGGATTGCAAATAGTCCCACAGCGCCTGCGCGCTGCTGGGCGCGCCCACGCCTTTGGCGCGCTGGGGCGCTGTGCCCGCGCGCTGATGTTCTTTGAGGTGGGAGCGCTCGCGGTAGGCGCGCACCTCCATGGTGATGTGCATACCACCCAGCTCGGGTGGCAGTGCGCTCACCAGCTTGTGCGCTGAAAGCTCGTGTTGCACCGCGCTTTGGGGCAAAAAGGCCACGCCGTGGCCCTCCAGCACCATGGCTTTGAGGCCTTCGGCCATATCGGTTTCGTACACCCTGTCAAGGTGGATGGCTCTGGGGGCGTCTTTGAGGATGAGCGCCACCATGTGCCCCAGGTAAGCGCCGTCGGCATAGGCCAGATAGGGCAGTGGCTGGCCCGGCTTTCCGGGAAACTGAAACAAGGGGGCGCCGTGCGCGTCGGCTTTGGCATAGGGCGCCAGCACTTCTTGGCCCAGGCTGACCATGTCAAACCGGTCGGCGCCCAGCTGGTAGGGCTGCGAGGGGTGGTGGTAGGCAATTAGCACGTCGCAACTGCCCTCCACCAAACGGGTGACGGCGTCGTGCACATTGAGCGCGATCAACCGGCTTTTGAGGGGGCCAAAACGGTCGCGCAAAGCGGATACCCAAGCCGGAAAAAAGGCGATGGCCAGCGTGTGCGGTACGGCAAACTCGACCACGTCCTGGCCCGGCGCAGTGTGGCCGCGCAGCATGGCGCGCGTGCTTTGCAGGGCCTGCAGCACTTCAAGCGCCTGCTCGTAGAGCGTGGCCCCAGCGGCTGTGAGGCGCGTGGGGTAGGACCTGCGGTCCACCAAATCAACCCCAGCCCAGGCTTCTAGCGACTGGATGCGACGCGAAAACGCCGGTTGGGTGACGTGGCGCAACTGGGCGGAGCGGCTAAAGCTGCGGGTTTCTGCGAGCGATACAAAGTCTTCTAGCCATTTGGTTTCCATAGGGCCAAATTATGGCCGCCGCCGGGTACGCGGCAGACCATAGATTACGCTTACGTGCAGGCGTCGCGCCGCTCGCAGCGCAGCGGAGAACCACCACCACGCCAGCGGGGCGCAGACATGGTGTTGCGGCGCATTTATTGCGCCGCCATAGGGCAGGAGGCGGTGCGGGCTGTCTGCGTGCCAAGCGCGTTGTTGACCACTGCAGGCGGGTCGCTCCGGTTGCGCTGGAATTGGCTGATAGTGACCATGGAACAGACCCGATGCAAAGAGTGAACGCGGTGAAAAGACGGGCAGTTACGCGCCACGCACGCCACCACATCCACACGCAGGGTAGCCCGGCGCCGCCATGGGCAAGCTGCAAACAATCAATGTGTGGGCGCTTAGCGCGCTGGCTGCGAAAAGCCTGCGGCCTTGTTCGCCCGCTTGATGTGGCTCAGTTTTTAGGGCGGGCACCTAGCTTAGATTGCAAGCGTGTTAGCGCACATGCGAGTGTGGTGAGAGGGCCCTTGCTCACTTTCACCTTAACAGCGCTTTCTGCGCTGCGCGGCTGTAATTGCCGGAGTGCGGCGCAAGGTTTGGCCGCGTTGAAATCTGTTGTAAAGGATATGCCATGAACCGAACCTGGGTTTTGATAGCGGATAGCCACCGGGCACGTGTGTTTGAGCGCCAGGCGAGCCAGCACGCGCTGATTGAGTTGGCCGATTTCGTCTACCCCAGCACCCACTCCCTGGGCAACGGGCAGGACCATCCCATAGACGGCGACCGCAGCAAGGGCCACGGTCGCACCGGCCATGCGGGCACGCAGTTTGAGCCGCAAACCGATTTGCATACCAAAGAGCGGCGAGTGTTCTCGCAACTGCTGGCCGCACACCTCAATGACGGTGTGGCCTCGCAACAATGCAACGCGCTGGTGCTGATAGCGCCTGGCCCCATGCTGGGCGAGTTGCGACCTCGCTTAAGCCCAAGCGCGGGCAATGCACTGCGCCACACAGTGGTGAGCGATATGACGCACTTTGAAGGCCGCGATCTCGAAGCCCGGGTGGACAAGATGCTGCAATTTGTGCACTAGGGTGAGGACCGCAACCGCAACCGCAGCGGCTTGGGTGCAGAGCGCGCGCTTTAGTCGAAGCCGAGCAGATCGAAAATATCGCGGTCCTTCATGGGGATAGACGGCAGCGGATCCGTGCCCGCCAGCAGCGCCGCAGCCAGGCGCAGGTATTCGTCTTGAACCGCTTTGACCGCAGGCGTGGGCTCCAACTCAAACAGGGTGCATTTTTGCAAGCGGCTCTTGCGGATTTCATCGAGCATGGGGAAATGCGCCATGGTTTTCAGGCCGGTCGCTTGGTTGAATTTGTCGACCTGGTCGGTGGCGTCGCTGCGGTTGACGATGACGCCGCCCAAGCGCACGTTGTAGTTTTTTGATTTGGCGCCAATGGCCTGCACGATGCGGTTCATGGCGAAGATGGAATCAAAGTCATTGGCGGTGACGATCAGGGCGCGGTCCGCGTGCTGCAAGGGTGCGGCAAAGCCGCCGCACACCACGTCGCCCAGCACGTCAAAAATAACCACATCGGTGTCTTCGAGCAGGTGGTGTTCTTTGAGGAGCTTGACGGTCTGGCCCACCACGTAGCCGCCGCAACCGGTGCCCGCGGGTGGCCCACCGGCCTCCACGCACATCACGCCGTTATAGCCGGTGAACACAAAGTCTTCTAGGCGCAGTTCTTCGGCATGAAAGTCCACCGTCTCCAAGGCGTCGATCACCGTGGGCACCAGCTTTTTGGTGAGCGTGAAGGTGGAGTCGTGCTTGGGGTCGCAGCCGATTTGCAAGACCCGCTTGCCCAGCTTGCTAAACGCCACCGACAAATTGGAAGAGGTGGTGCTTTTGCCAATGCCCCCCTTGCCGTAGATGGCAAACACCAGCGCGTTGCCGATTTTGACGGACGGGTCCATCTGCACCTGCACGCTGCCTGCGCCGTCGGGGGGGCGGGGGCCGCGCTTGATGTCAGAGACAGAGATGTTGGCGGTTTCGATCATGGCTTGGTTCCGTTAGGTTGGTCAGCGGCTGAAGTGCGCCTTGGCTTCGTACATGGTTTCCACGGTGATGCGGGCGATGCCGCGCTCCCGTGCGAAGGATTCGGTGTTGCGCCGGGCTTTGCCGCGCACGAAAAAAGGAATTTTCTTGAGTTCTTTTTCTGCCTCGGGCACCCAGATGCTTTCCGTTAGCACGGTAGCACCTGCGGCCTCGGACGCCGCCGCGGGCACAGGCACGGGCACAGGCACGGGCGTATTAAGCCCTTGCGGTGGGGGTGCAGCCGGGCGCTGGGCATGCCCGGAGCCCAAGTGCGAGGGTGCTGCGCCGTCATGGAACTCAAAGTCCTCCCGGAACATGCCCAGCAGGTGCTCTTCGAGCCCCATCATGAGGGGATGCACCCAGGTGTCAAACAAGACGTTGGCGCCCTCAAAGCCCATTTGCGGGGCGTAGCGGGCCGGAAAATCTTGCACATGCATGGGCGCAGAAATGACGGCGCAGGGCACGCCCAGGCGCTTGGCAATATGGCGCTCCATCTGGGTGCCCAGCAGCAATTCGGGGTTCAAGGCCCGGACTTGGTCTTCCACGTCCAGGTAGTCGTCGGTAATCAGGGCCTCTATGCCGTAGCCTTTGGCGGCGTCGCGCACTTCGCGCGCAAACTCACGACTGTAAGTGCCCAGGCCCACGACCTCAAAGCCCATTTCTTGGTGGGCCACGCGCGCAGCAGCGATGGCGTGGGTGGCGTCGCCAAACACAAACACCCGCTTGCCGGTGAGGTAGGTGGAATCCACCGACTTGGCGTACCACTTGGCGCGCGAGGCCTGCGCGTAGTCGCCGACCGAGGTGCCGCTCTCTTGCAGGCCGGCGAGTGCGCGCACCTCGATGATGAAATCCAGGGTGGCATTCACGCCATAGGGAATGCA
>JARXAU010000125.1 GCA_029865675.1 Rhodoferax sp. | reverse complement strand
CCGGCGTGGTGGTAGGCGTGGTGCTGGGGGCGGCTACCCAGTTGGTCTTGTTGTTCTCGCCCGAATCCTTGCAGGCCATGCAATCGTTTATGTTGGGCTCCACCGCCTTTGCCGGTTGGGCCTCATGCGGCCTGATGGTTGGGGTCTGGTTGCTGGGCGTGGCCATTGCTTGGGCGCTGGGGCGGGTGCTGGATGGGCTCAGTCTGGGGGAGACGACTGCACGCAGTCTGGGCCTACCGGTCGCCTCCATACGCATGGTTCTGATCGGCGTGCTGGCTATCGCCACCGGAACTGCGGTCGCGCAGACCGGCTTGATTGCCTTTGTTGGCCTGGCCGCACCGCATTTGGTGCGCTCGGTCTTGAGCACGGGTTACCGCTGGTTGATTGTGCTGGCCAGTTTGATGGGCGCGGTCTTACTCATGGCCGCTGACGTGCTGGCCCGTTGGCTGATAGCGCCCCAGGAGTTACCCGTGGGCGTGGTGACTGCGGTGCTTGGTGGTGCATATTTGCTCTGGTTGATGCACCGCAATACGATGGCACAAGGAGCTGCTTGACATGTCTGCCTCAACTACTTCAAGCGCGCTGAAGGCGCAGCAATTACAGGTCAGCCTGATGGGCAGACCGGTGCTGCATGGCCTGGACTTGGCTATTGCGGCCGGTCACTGGACCAGCATCGTCGGCCCTAATGGCGCGGGCAAGTCCACCCTGCTTAAAGCACTGGCTGGCTTATTGCCCGCTGCTGGCCATGTTGAGTTGCTAGGCCAGCCATTGCACAGCCTGCCGGCACGCACCCGCGCATTGCAAATGGCCTGGTTGGGGCAAAACGAAAGTACCGGCGATGACCTCAAAGTTTGGGACGTCGCCATGCTGGGCCGCCTGCCGCACCAGTCTTGGTTGGGTGCCCCTAACCCGGTAGACCATGCGGCAGTCGAGCAGGCCTTGCGGGCCACCCATGCCTGGGAGTGGCGCGAGCGTGCGCTGGGTCAGCTCTCGGCGGGTGAGCGCCAGCGTGTACTCTTGGCGCGGGCGCTGGCGGTGCAAGCGCAGGTATTGCTGATGGACGAACCACTGGCCAACCTGGACCCGCCGCACCAAGCCGATTGGTTGCAACTGGTGCGTGCCCTGGTCGCCCAGGGCTGCACGGTGGTGAGCGTGTTGCACGAGATTTCCATGGCCTTGCATGCCGACACCATGGTGGTGATGGCGCAAGGCCGTATCACCCACCACGGCCCCTGCGCTGATGCGCAAACCCACCGCGCCGTGGAGCAGGTGTTCGACCATCGATTGGTCATCCATCCCTTGGTCGGCCAATGGGTGGCGATCCCGTCCAACAACTGATACTCATTTTTAAGAAGGTCTACGCCCATGCAAATAGAAACGCCCCCCACCGAAAAGCCTTATGAAAAATCCGAGGGCGAGCGGCGCGGACTCATCATCGTCAACACCGGTGACGGTAAAGGCAAAAGTACCTCGGCTTTCGGCCTGGCTTTGCGCGCCCACGGACGCGCCAAGAGGGTGAAGATTTTTCAGTTCATGAAAGTACCTTCGGCGCGCTTTGGCGAACACCGCATGTTTGAACAACTGGGCATCCCCATCGAAGGCCTGGGCGACGGCTTTAGTTGGAAAAGCCAGGACCTTGAACACAGCGCGCAATTGGCGCGCGATGGCTGGCAAAAAGCCAAAGCGGCCATCGACAGCGGTGAGTACTTCATGGTCACGCTGGACGAAATCACCTACCCGCTAATTTACGGCTGGATGCCGCTGGACGATGTGCTGGACACCTTGCGCACCCGCCCCAGCCATGTGCACGTAGTGTTGACCGGACGCCGCTGCCCCCCGGAAATCATCGCCCTGGCAGACACGGTAACCGAGATGACCATGGTCAAGCACGCATTCCAAGCCGGTGTCCCGGCGCAGCGCGGGATTGAAGACTAAAGCTATTTCAAAGCAAAAGAGGAATTCCCATGATGAGTTTTGATGCCATCCTGTTCGAACTAGCGCGTCTTTTTCAGTGGCCGGTGGCCGCCGGAGTGCTGTTCAGTTTTGCTTATGCTGTTTATGTGCTGGGCATGTTTTGTATAGAGTTTGTGCAGCGGCGCAGCGCGCCAGACCGCCCTTTGTTGTTGGGTGGTTTTGGTGTCAACCAGGACCAGATGGAACTGGCTGTTCTGAAGGAACTCGAAGGCTTGCGCCTGTGCAGCCGCGTCGCGCCCATGCTGGGCCTGATGGCCACCATGATTCCCATGGGGCCGGCACTGGTGGCGGTGGCCTCGGGACAGTCCGAAGGCGTGGCCAGCAGTCTGGCGCCTGCCTTTGCCAGCGTCATCGTGGCCCTGGCTTCGGCTTCCATCACCTTTGTGGTCTACACCGTGCGCCGGCGCTGGTTGATGCGTGAACTGGTCATGGTGCTCGATGCTAGCGATGCACCCTTACAGGCCCGCGCAGCGCACACCTCCCGCGTGGGGGTGGAGGCGGTATGAGCAAGCGCCAGTTTTCCATATTGCATGGGTTGGACAACGAGGACGACGATCCGGTGCTGTCCACCATCAACCTTATCGATGTTTTCATGGTCGTTATCGGCATGCTACTGATCGCCATCGTCAACAACCCAGTCAGCCCTTTTGCCAAAGACAAGGTCACCATCATCCGCAACGAGGGCAAGCCCAACATGGAAATCATCACCAAGGACGGTCAAAAAGTGGTGCATTTCAAGGCCAGTGGCGCTTCCGGCGAGGGCAACGGCGAGAAGGCCGGAACCGCTTACCGCATGAAAGACGGCACCATGGTCTATGTGCCGGCCCAATGACACACATGCTCCGGGTGTGGCGCAGCTGGGTCTGCCTAATGGCTTTGTGCTGCGCTTTTCCTGCAGAGGCCGCTGCGCTGGGCAGCGAGCCGGTGGTACTGCTCAGCACCTATGTGGTGTCGCCCGCCCGCCTGGCCAAACTAGCGCAGGCTGCGCAGCAGGCCGGGCTGACACTGCGCGTGGTGTCGGCAGAAAACGATAATCCGCAGACCTTGCAACAACACTTGGCAGGTGCACAATTGCTGGTCATCGATGCACCGCATAGCAGCGTGATGCAGGCGCTTGCCGCCAAGTATGGCGACAGCCTTCATGCCAGTGCTGTGCCCTATGTGGTAGTGGGTGATTATGCGGCTGTATCTAAGCATGAGGTCTTCGAAAGCGCACCCCTGCAATCGCATCGCGGCGTCTCGGCTGCCTGGGCCCAGCGCCTGCGCGAGTACTGGCGTTTTGGGGGTGCGGCCAATACCCAACTGGCTTTGCAAGCGCTGAGCGCCGTCGCTTCGCGCGACGGCACCGCTGCACTGCCTGCGGCAAATGTCCTGCCCGAAGCCGGTTTTTACCATCCGCATTGGCAACAACTGCAAGCCCAATGGCCGGCCTCTTTTGACACTGATGCGCAAACGCACACCCAAACGGTAGCCATCGCAGTCAACCGTGCTGTATTTACGTCGGACGATACCGGCTGGCTCGACAGCCTGATCGTGGCGCTGCAAAAGCGTGGCTTGCGTGCGTATGCGTTTTATGGCCCGCGTCAGCAAAAAGATATGTTCTACCAGATGACCCATAGCCCGCAGGGGCGGCGCCGCGCCGATGTGCTGATCAACGCGGCGCTGGTGTTCAACCCGACCGAGCGCAAGGCCGAGCTCGAGCGCATCGGCATACCCGTGCTACAGACCATGCCGGCCCTGGCCATGGACGCAGCCCAGTGGGAACAAAGCCGCGAAGGCCTGGCACAAAGCGACGTGGCCTACTACTACATCCCCTCCGAGTTTGCAGGCATGATTGATGCCGTACTCATCACCGCACGCGATGCGCGTTCCGGAGCGCTGCAGCCTTTGCCGTCGCAAACTGACGCCGTGGCCGACAAGGCGGCCGCGCTGACCCGCTTGCGGCAGACGCCAGCCGCGCAACGCAAGGTGGCGCTCATGGTCTACAACTACCCAGCCGGGGAAAGTAATTTCGGTGCGTCTTTCCTCAACGTACCCAAAAGCCTGCACAACATATTGCATGCCATGGCGCGGGCCGGCTATCGCACTGCCGTACCATCCGCCCAGGAGATCACATCGCAGGTGCAGTCCACCTTGGGTGCTTTTTACAAGCCCGAGATGCTGCAAGGGCTGGTGCAGCAAAGCCTGGCCGACACCCTGCCGCTGTGGGAGTACCTGGCCTGGTTTCGTGCTTTGCCGCCCGCCACGCAGTCACGCATCGAAGCCTATTGGGGGCGCCCGGAGTCTGCTGCACTGCTGCTCAAAGCCGGCGAAGCGGGAGACGAGGCCGCGTTTCTTATTCCCCGGGTAGACCTGGGCAACGTGGTTGTGCTGCCGCAGCCGCTGCGCTACGAGCTTGGGGCCTACAGTGAGCCGACGCAGCGCAGCCGCAAAATCAGCCACCGCGCGCTGGTGCCGCTCAGCCACCACTATCTGGCTACCTATCTGTGGCTGCGCAGCCGCTTTTCGGCGCATGCGCTGGTGCATGTGGGCACCCATGGCACGCTGGAATGGGCGCCAGGTAAAGAGCGCGGTCTCTCGGCCCAGGACGACCCCTTGCTGGCGCTGGGCGACCTGCCCAATATCTACCCTTACATCATGGACAACCTGGGCGAAGCCTTGACTGCCAAGCGCCGCGGGCGCGCCGTCATGGTCAGCCACAGCACCCCCATGTTTTCACCGGCTGGTTTTCGCCCAAAGGCGCACGAAATGCACGACTTGATGCATGACTGGGAAACCGTAGACTCGGGCCCGACCAAGGTCAAGGTGGAAAACCGCCTCATCGAATATTTTGTGGAGCAGCAATACCACCGCGACCTGGGCTGGCCAGCAAACAAAATCCGCAGCAACTTTGCCGGCTTCATGGAAGTGCTGCACCCTTACCTTGACGAACTGGCGCAAACCGCACAACCACTGGGTTTGGCGACTTTTGGCGAAGTTCCCAGCCCTGAGCGGCGCTTACTCAACATTTTGCAGACTCTGCGCAAACCCTTGATTGATGCATTGGGCGAAGACATTGACGAAGTATTCCTGCTCGATAGTGCCAAGATCGTGCTATCTCGCCCGGTGCGCTGGCTGCAGGTTGCGCTGCGCGACCCCGCGGCCGCCAGCCTTTTGGACCTGCGCAAAGTGGACGCACAGGCCGCACAACACCTAGTCGGTGCCGCCGTCCCCAACCGCGCCGAAGACAAAGCACTTAAGCCCGAAGTCCTGCTTGCGCTGGCGCGCCGTGCACAGCAACTCGATGCCGCCTTGGCCGACAACCAGGAAATACAAGGCCTACTGACAGCGCTGGACGCTCGCCATCTGGCTGCCAGCTACGGCGGCGACCCGGTGCGTAACCCCGAAAGTCTGCCCACCGGGCGCAATCTGTACGGCTTTGATCCCAGCCGCGTGCCCACCCGCCAGGCCTGGGAGTTGGGCGTCGCGGCCTTCAAGGCCTGGATGAGCCAGCACCGCGCGGACAACAACGGTCGTTGGCCCGAAAAAATCGCCTTCTCGCTTTGGGCTGGGGAGACTATGCGTCACCAGGGCGTGATGGAAAGCCAGGCCCTTTTCGCACTGGGCATGCGTCCGCTCTGGGATGAAGCCGGTCGGGTTATCGCGCTGGAGACCATCAGCGCGCAGGAACTTAATCGCCCGCGCCTAGACGTGCTGCTCAGCGTAACCGGCTCTTACCGCGACCAGTTTTCCAGCGTCATGCGTTGGTTAGATACCGCTGTGCGCCGGGTCTCGGCATTGCCTGCGCAGGACAACTTTGCTGCGCGCAACAGCCAGGCGCTGGCGCTCAGCTTCCAAGCCAAGGGGGCCAGCACAGATCAGGCCAGCGACTGGTCCACCCAGCGCGTGTTTTCCAACGAATCCGGCGCTTATGGCACCGGACTGAGCGAAGGCACCCTGGCTACCGAGACCTGGAAGCAAGCCAACAAGGGCGGTGGCGATGCACAGCTGTCCGAGGCCTATTTAGCGCGCATGGGCTATGCCGTCTTGCCGCAAGGGCCCGGCGGCCAGCCCCAAACGGGTGCGGCAACCACGCAGGCGCCTACCTTGGCTTATGCCGCCAATTTGATGCAGGTCGATGCCGCATTGCTATCGCGCACGTCCAACACCTACGGCATGATGACCAGTGACGACCCCTTTCAGTATCTTGGCGGCATTGCGCTGGCGGTGCGCCAGCTAACCGGGCGCGATCCGGCGCTGTATGTGCAAAACCTGCGCGACGAAACCGAGGTACGCACCGATAGCGCAGCGCGCTCGCTGGCCATCGAAATGCAGACCCGCTACCTGCACCCGCAGTGGATCAAGTCGCAACAAGCCGAGGGCTACAGCGGCACGCTGCAAGTCCTTAAGACCGCCAACTTTCTCTGGGGCTGGCAAGTGACGGCACCGCAGACCGTGCGCCAGGACCACTGGCAGTCGCTGCACAACGTCTATGTGCGCGATCAGTACCAGTTGGGCACGCGCAAATGGCTGGAAGGCGATAACCGCGCCGCCTTTGCCCAAACCCTGGAGCGCATGCTCGACGCGGTGCGCTTGAACTATTGGCAGCCCGACGCCGCAACCCGTCAGGAACTGGTGCAGGCCTACACCGATGCGCTCCAAGCCACCGGCCTGCGCTCGGGCAATCCGGCAGTGGAGCGCTTTGCCCAGAGCCTGCTGGCTGACGGCTCCCGGCCTACTGCGGCCTCGGTGCCCGTATCGCAGCCACTGACCGCGCAAGTGCGGCCACAGGCCGGGGCAGCACCAGCCGTGCCCTATGTGCGTGGGCTGCAAATGCTGGCCCAGGCCACACAGCCGACGCCCGCACCGGCACAGGCTGTGCTGTCCACACTGGCTTCGCTTTTGACGGTGTGCGTTTTGTTCGCGGCCGGCGCCCTGCGACAAACCGTACGGGGGCGGCGGGCGCTGATGGGGGTTTGAAAGCGGCGCAGTCCATTCGTAGGCACAAGTCTTTGCTTATCGCCCTGTGGCCGCGAAGGCTAGAATTAATTAGTGCTCTGACAAGACCACAGCGTATTTGCGCATTCAGCCGGTATTGTTTTGGATAGACAAGTCTTTGCGATCCATGCGCTGGTGCGGATCCCGTGCTGGTTCCGACCGTTAAACGCCCACTTACCCAACAGAAAGCCATCCAGTGACGATTGACGCGCCCCCCAAACCCTCCATCAGTCCCTACAAACACTATGTGCTGCTTTGCACCGGCCCGCGCTGCGGGGAGGAGGGTGCAGGGCAGGCGTTGTATGACAGCTTGTGGACCAAGCTCAAGGCGGCCGGCATCCACGAGGGGCCTGGGCGTACCAAGTTCAACAGCGTTAACTGTTTTGGGGCTTGCAAAGGCGGCCCTGTGATGTGTGTGCAGCCCCAGGACACCTGGTACTACAACGTGACCGCAGCCAATTTAGACCGCATCATTGCAGAGCATCTGGTGGGTGACCAAGCTGTGCAGGAATTGGTCTTTCACCAGGGTCCGCAGGCCGGTTGATTATCTTGTCCATTCAAATGTTATTGGCCTTGCTGGTAGCGCTGGCGATAGACCATTTTCTCGGTGAGCCGCCAGTGCGCTTTCACCCGGTGGTATGGATGGGCAATTACCTGACCTGGGTTGGCGAGCAGGTGCAATCCCTGAGCCGCCAGACACTGGCAGCTGGTGGTGCGGCTACCGGAAACGAACCGGCCGACTTACCCGCATTCGCCCTCGGCGCGCTCGCCTGGCTGTGGGGCATGTTGCTGGTGGGTGTGGCGGCGTACGGCATCGAACAAAGCGTACTGGCATGGCTGGAGCCGCTAAGCTGGGCGGGGCTGTTGCTGGCTGCGTTGCTGCTGGGTCTGGTACTCAAACCGGCATTGGCCTGGGCTATGCTGCGCACCGAGTCGCAGGCCGTAGAACTTGCCCTCAGTGGCTTGCCCGAAGGCTCACTGGCGCGGGGCCGGGAGCGCTTGCCTTTTCTCGTCAGGCGGGATGTGACAGATTAAAGTGAAGTTCACGTGCGGGAAA